>NZ_CASFWU010000010.1 GCF_949298305.1 uncultured Bacteroides sp.
ATATTATATATATATTATATAATATATAATATTACTTTTTCTTGCTACATCCCGAAAATCGATTTTTAGCTAACTGTAATTGTAATTGTAATTGCAATGCTGTGATTGCAACTGCTTTTTGGGGCATGAACCTTTTTCCTGTCTCAAATATAGTTTTGCAAATAAAACTAAACAAAAGCGCAGGAATGTGTATAAAAAGACCTCTCCATCGCCCTGCTTTTCAATGATTTAGATATTTTTAACACGAAAACTGTGTTATGTTAACAGATTTTCACAGGTTACGGATGCCTGTTTTATGGCTTTTCGCTTTTTTGTACTTATCTTTGCTTTGGGAAGAGGGACGGATGTGAGCGGTTAGTGGTGAGTGGTGAGCGGTGAATTTAAATTTTATGTTCTATGTATGGAAGCAGTGACGAAGTGTATGTCGAGGCAATGACGGAGGACATCGGCCTGGCGGCCCGGATGCTGGCTCTGGGGGTGGAGACGGAGGTGCCGGAGTGCGGGCTGTTCGAGCCTCTCAAGGTGCCCTTCAGGGACAAGTCGGGACGGCTGGACATCACGGACTGGTGGCTGAGGGTGTTTTCGCTGGGCAGCCTGGCAGGATGCGACAAGACGGAGAACAGGCGGTGCCTGGAGCTGGTGGGCGCCTTGCCGGGTGGCTACAAAATCTCGTCCTGTCATTTCTGTGGTACGAAGGAGGAATGCCTGGCGGCATTGCGGCATCCTGACTATGCGGAGCGCGTGAAGGATAGCATCCGCCACGACCTCTTCTGGATGGACGACTGACGGGGCGTGGCGTGGGTGTCCGGGCGGATGCTGTTGTCAAGAGAGTGAGGGGTGCCGATACTGAAAGTGGCCGGTCTGGCCTGAAGGAAAATGAAAACAGGAAAGGATATGGACAAGAATGGCAAGGGGGCGGAGTTGCGCGTGGTTGCCACACGATATACGCGCGACATGTCGGTGGCCAACACGTACAGCAGGGAGGCGCGTGTGGGCTGCGCGGAGTTTCGTGTGGGGATGCGGATTGAGGTGGAATATATGGACTGCGGGGCGGTGGAGGTGCTGGCTTTCTCGGAGGAGAAGGTGGTGCTGCGGTGGGCCAACGAGGTGTATGAGGTGCCCCGGGGCGGAAGCGTGGAGTCGCCCGCTGTCCTGATGGACAATCCGTATCTGAGCGTCGACCAGGTGACGATGAGGTTCGGCTACGGGCAGCCGCCGGCCGGCAGTGCGGCCATCTTGATTGCGACCCGTGACGCGGAGGAGGACCTGACGGGCCGCAGCCACTGGTGGGGCGCCCCTGACCTGCCGGAGGATTTGGTCTATCCCTGCGTGCCGGTGGACGACGGCGAGGGCGGGCACTACGACGAGCCGCTGACGTTTGTCTGCCAGATACGTTGCGCCGACCTGGCGCCGCTGGACGAGGAGAACCTGTTGCCCCACAGGGGGATGCTCTATTTCTTTGCCCCGCTGGATTATTTTCTGGGCGAACACGGCTCGCCGCTCGACCATCACGTGGCGCCGGTGGTGCTCTACACGGAGCGGGAAGAGGGGCTGGAGCCTTACGACCTGCATTGGGAGGACACGGGCGAGAGTGTTTTCCGTCCGGCGGAGGCGATGGACTTCCATCGGGTGGAGGAAGCCAGGGGAGACGGACACCGCCTGCTGGGCCGTCCCTATCAGGAGGAGGTGGAGGAGGCGCATCGGGGCTGCTTGTCGCTGCTCCAGATTGACGAGGACGACCGCTGGGGCCTGCGCTTCTACGATTGCGGCATGTACTACTTCCTCCTCTCGGAGGACGACCTCAGGGCACGCCGGTGGGACAGGGTGGAGGGGGCGCTGTTCTACTACTGACGGGGGCTCTTGAAGATGTTGGACAAGGCATAAAGCGGGATGATGTCAATCCTGTCCAATTGGCCGAAGTTTTCCAGCGAGGTCCGGATGCCATAATCCAGTTGCTTGTCGGACATAAACTGGTACATGCTCTTCATGGAGCCGCTTGTGCCGGCCTTGACCTCTACGGGTACCGCCTTCATGTCCTTGGCAATTACGTAGTCGACTTCTGCCTGCGAGCCTCTGGATAGGTTCTGCCAGTAGTACAAGTCGTGCCTTTGGGTGGGTGGGCTGTATTTGAGCATCTCCAGTCCTGCCACCATTTCGGTCAGAGACCCTTTGTTTACCAGGTCGGAGGCTGTGCCGACAAGAATGAGCCTGGACATTTCGGATAGTCCGCCTGTGTTTTCCAACCCCAACAGGCGCAGCAGCAGACCGCTGTCCAGGAACAGGTATTTTACAAACTTATCGTTTGTCTCAGCTCCAAGAGGCACTCCATTGGCGGCGGTGTGTACGACGGGTTTGATGAGCCCGGCGTCTGTCAGTAACTCCAGTGCGGCCTTGACCTTCTCGCTGCGGTAGTTGCCTTGTACCTGGCTGAAGACGAATTTGCCGCCTGTCTGCAAGGCTGCTGTAAAAAGTCAGGGATAAAAACGCCTGTTTTCTGTAAAAAGTCAGGGATAAAAACATCTGTTTTTCGTGAAAAGTCAGGGATGGACGTGCCTTGCGCAGGGCTGAAGGAGGCACTTCGTGACGGACGGCCTGAAAAACTTAGTTTTTCGTTTGTCTCTCCGCACACGTTTCATTACATTTGTGGACAACTTGTGACAAGCTACGAGCTACCAGTATTAGCTACAGGCTACGAGCTACGAGTAACGTGCTATGAGCTGCCAATGGGAGGCTATAAAAACTTTCCGAAGGCCGCAACGCATCGTACTCGCATCTTGTCATTCGTTCGTACATGGCTCACACTGGTAGCTCGTAGCTTGTAGCTCGTCACTCGTAAAAAACAGATGAAATGAAAAATACACTTTTGAGAAACATGGCACAGGGGCTGCTCCTGCTGGGAGGATGCCTGTGCGCAGGCGCGGTATCGGCGCAGAACGACAACCTGGTATTACACTACAACCGCCCGGCGGAGTACTTTGAGGAAGCGCTGGTGATAGGCAACGGGACGATGGGGGCCATCGTCTACGGCGGTACGCAGCGCGACGTGCTCTCGCTCAACGACCTTACCCTCTGGACTGGCGAGCCCGACCGCGAGGTGACATCGCCCGACGCCCATCGGGCCATCCCCGTCATTCGTGAGTTGCTGGACAACGAGGACTACCGCGGCGCCGACCGCGAGCAGCGCAGGGTGCAGGGACACTACAGCGAGAATTATCAGCCCCTGGGGCAGCTGACCGTCACCTACCTGGACGAGCCTGCCGAAATCAGCGCCTACCGCCGCACGCTGGACATAGGCAACGCCACCGCGCGGACGGAGTACTTGCGGGGAGGGAAGCGGCAGGCGAGCGACTACTTTGCCTCGGCGCCCGACTCGGTCATCGTGCTCCGCCTGAAGTCCGACGCCGTACAGGGCTTGCAGGCCGTGCTGACCTTCACCTCGCAACTGCCCCACGCCACGACGGCCAGCGGCAACGAGATTGCGGCCGAGGGCTATGCCGCCTACCACTCTTACCCCGTTTACCTGGACGACGTCAAGGAGAAGCACCTGTACGACCCCGAGCGGGGCACGCGCTTCCGTACGCTGGTCAGGGTGCTGACGCAGGGAGGCAGTGTGAAGAGCTTCCCTTCGGGCGAACTGAAGATTGAGGGCGCAAGCGAGGCGCTGGTGCTGGTGGCCAACGTGACCAGCTTCAACGGCTTCGACAAAGACCCCGCCCGCGAGGGACGCGACTACCGCAGCCTGGTGGAGCGGCGCATGGAGCGCGCGGCCGCCAAGACGTACGACCAGCTGAGGGAGGCGCACGTGGCCGACTACAAACGCCTCTTCGACCGCGTGAAGCTGGACCTGGGGCGGACGGCACCCGAGATTGCGGCCCTGCCCACCGACGAACAGCTGAAACTCTATACCGACCGGCAGCAGACCAATCCCGAGCTGGAGGCGCTCTACTTCCAGTTCGGCCGCTACCTGCTCATCTCCTGCTCGCGCACGCCAGGCGTGCCCGCCAACCTGCAAGGCCTGTGGAACGAACGCCTGCTGCCGCCCTGGAGCTGCAACTACACCAGCAACATCAACCTGGAGGAAAACTACTGGGCGGCCGAGACGGCCAACCTGAGCGAGCTGCACCAGCCGTTGATGGATTTCATCGCCAACCTGAGCCGCACAGGCGGGGAGACGGCCAAGGCTTACTATGGCGTGGACAAGGGCTGGTGCCTGGGACAGAACACCGACATCTGGGCCATGACCTGCCCCGTGGGACTGAACGGCGGCGACCCCTCGTGGGCCTGCTGGACGATGGGCGGCGCGTGGCTGTCCACCCACATCTGGGAGCGCTACCTGTTTACCCTCGACAAGGATTTCCTCAGGCGGTATTACCCCGTGCTGAAGGGGGCGGCCGAGTTCTGCCTCGGCTGGCTGGTGGAGAAGGACGGCTGGCTGATGACCTCGCCCGGCACCTCGCCCGAGAATAAGTTCGTCACTCCCGACGGCTATGTGGGCGCCACTTCCTACGGGTGTACGGCCGACCTCGCCATGACGCGCGAATGCCTGATGGACGCCGCCAAGGCGGCCGAGGTGCTGAAAGTGGACAAGGACTTCCGCAAGCAGGTGGACAAGACGCTGGCGCGCCTGCTGCCCTACCGTGTGGGGGCCGACGGCAACCTGCAGGAGTGGTTTCACGACTGGAAGGACGAAGACCCGCAGCACCGCCACCAGTCGCACCTCTTCGGCCTCTATCCGGGCCATCACCTCTCTGTGGCGGCTACGCCCGACCTGGCCAAGGCCTGCGCCCGCACGCTCGAAATCAAGGGCGACAACACGACGGGGTGGAGCACGGGCTGGCGCGTCAACCTCTATGCCCGCCTGCTCGACGGCAAGAACGCCTACCACATCTACCGCCGCCTGCTGCGCCTGGTGACGCCCGACGGATATAAGGGCAAGGACGCCCGCCGCGGCGGAGGCACCTATCCCAACCTGCTGGACGCGCACGCTCCCTTCCAGATAGATGGCAACTTCGGAGGCTGTGCGGGCGTCATCGAGATGCTGATGCAGTCGTCCGAAAGCACCATCAGCCTGCTGCCCGCCCTGCCCGCAGAGTGGAAGGACGGCCACGTGGAGGGCATCTGCGCCCGCGGAGGCTTTGTGGTGGACATGGCGTGGAAGGACGGCCGGGTGGTTTCCCTCCGCGTCACTTCGCGCAAGGGCGGAAAGACACAGCTGCGCTTCAACGGACAGAAGAAAACCGTCAGCCTGAAGGCGGGCGAGAGCTGGGAGTTGTAAGCGGACGGCGGAGTGTGTGGAAAATTCACCACAGATTGCACCGATTGGCACAGATTGTTTAAAACAAGGATAATCAGAAAAAAGTAACCTGTGTAATCTGTGGTGAAAGTATAATCGTAGGGTAGGAAGCGAGGGGAAAAGAAGGTGGCCAACCTGCCGGGCATAGGTGTGGCGGCCGGGCGACATGCCCGAAGCGGTTTCTGGGTTTTGAGGGTTCTGAAATCAGAAATCGAGTGAGTGTCGGGGGACTTTTTTAACCACAGATGGCACAGATAGGACTTGATAATCGCAGATGGATGTGGCAAGATGCCATAAAGCTGTGATAATCTGTAGTATCTGTGTCATCTGTGTGCCATATTCATTTGATTGGAATCCCAAACTCTGAAATCATCCCCCTCTTCTTCCATACAGCTTGTCTATCAGGTCGGCCCGTCCGATGCGGCGCAGCTCGTTGATGATGTTGCGGCGCTCTTCGGGTTTGTACCAGAAGAAGAACTGGCGTTGGGCCAGCTTCTCGCGTTGCGTCTTGGCGCTGAACACAGGTTCGAGCGTGTAGGGGTGATAGCCTGTGTACCAGGCTTCGGTGCTGACGGTCATGGGTGTGGGCGTGAAGTCCTGCACCTGCTCCAGGTGGAAGTCGAGCCGCTTGGTGATGACAGCCAGCTCGGCCATGTCCTCTTCGTGGCAGCCGGGGTGGCTGGAGATGAAGTAGGGGATGAGCTGCTGGCGCAGACCTTCTTCCTGGTTGATGCGGTCGAAGATTTTCTTGAACGTCTCAAACTGGGCGAAGGGCGGCTTGCGCATGACGTTGAGCACGCGCGGGCTGGTGTGTTCGGGTGCCACCTTCAGCCGTCCGCTGACGTGGCGGGTGATGAGTTCGCGGGTGTACTCGCGGGTGCTTTGGTTCACCTTGGGGTCTTTGCTCTCGTGGAGCAGGAGGTCATAGCGCACGCCGCTGCCTATGAATGACTTCTTGATGCCCGGCAGGGCGTCTACGGCGTGGTAGATGTCGAGCAGGGGGCGATGGTCGGTGTTCAGGTTGGGGCACACCTTGGGGTAGATGCACGAGGGGCGCTTGCACTTTTTGCACAACTCCAGGTTGGTGCCCTGCATGCGGTACATGTTGGCGCTGGGGCCGCCCAAATCGCTCAGGTAGCCTTTGAAGTCGGGCAGCTTCGTGACGGCCTCCACCTCGCGCAGGATGCTCTCCTTGCTGCGGCTCACGATGAACTTGCCTTGATGGGCGGAGATGGTGCAGAAAGCGCACCCACCGAAGCATCCGCGGTGGATGTTGATGGAGTGCTTGATCATGTCGTAGGCGGGGATGCGCTTGCCCTTGTACTTGGGATGGGGCAGGCGCGTGTAGGGCAGGTCGAACGAGTGGTCGAGCTCCTCGGTGGTGAGGGGCGGATAGGGCGGGTTGACCACCACCACTTGCTTGCCCACCGCCTGCACGATGCGCGAGGCGGCGTACTTGTTGCTCTCCTCCTCGATGTGGCGGAAGTTGGCGGCCTCCTTCTTCTTGTCCTTCAGGCATTCTTCGTGCGGGTAGAGGGTGATGTCTCCCTCCCGGGGGCTGACTTCGCGGGCAAGGTAGGCTATCTGGGGGACGTCCTCCACGTGGAGGCCTTCCTTCATGCGTCGGGCCAGCTCGACGACGGGCTTCTCGCCCATGCCATAGATGAGCAGGTCGGCACCGCTGTCCAGCAGGATGCTGGGGCGCACGCGGTCCTGCCAGTAGTCGTAGTGGGTGAGGCGGCGCATGCTGGCCTCGATGCCTCCCAGAAAGACGGGCACATCGGGGAAGAGCCTCTTCAGTATCTGGGTGTAGACAATGGAGGGGTATTCGGGGCGCATGTCGGGGCGTGCGTCGGGTGTGTAGGCGTCGTCGCTGCGCAGACGCTTGTTGGCGGTGTACTTGTTCACCATGGAGTCCATGCAGCCGGCCGATACGCCAAAGAACAGGCGGGGACGGCCCAGTTTCTTGAAGTCGCGCAGGTCGTCGCGCCAGTTGGGTTGGGGTACCAGGGCCACACGAAGCCCCTCAGCCTCAAGGATGCGGCCAATGACAGCGGCGCCGAACGAGGGATGGTCCACGTAGGCGTCGCCGCTGAAGATAATGACATCCAGTTCGTCCCACCCACGAAGTTCCACTTCTTTTTTGGTGGTGGGCAACCAGTCGGTCAGTCGGTATTCTCTCATGGGTGGCAAAAGCAGGGTTGGATTGGACTGGATTTATTTGGTAAATTGCACGGACATCCGCTGCCCGTCGTAGATTTCGCGGAAGCCTATCTGCTGTTCGGCCAGGTATTCTTTCAGGTCGTTGAAGGCTTCGGGGCTGTCCATGACGATTTCCAGCTTCTCACCCTGAGCCGCTTCGCACAAGGCTTTGACGGCAGGGATGAGCGGGCTGTAACGCTTCTGTCCGCAGGTGTCGATAGTTTTCATTCTCTTTCTTATTCTTCCTCTTCGAGGGGTTCCTGTTGGGAAAGCCATTGCAGATAGAGACGGATGAGCTGCTGCAATCCGAAGGCTTTCATGTTGTTGTGGTAGATGACGTCGATGCAGAGGTCGAGCAGGTCTTTGCTGTCTTCCTCCTGGGCGGCAATCAGCGAGCGGATGTTCAGCTTCAGTTTGTCGAGCACCGTCTCGTCCACAATGCCGTTGCTGTCAATGAGATGGCGGAAAAGTCCATACTTCTCAATCGTTGCCAGATTTTCTTCCGAAATCTCCATGGTGCGGGTGCCGCTGGGGTTTGCTTGTATAGTGTACATGAGTCAATAATTTTGCGGTTAATGATTAATGTTTCTTTTTCTGTTGGAACAAAGATAACTTTTTCGTCAGAGAATGCACAGCGTTTGGCAAAGTTTTTTTTAGTGATGAGCTACGAGCTACAAGCTACGATTTACGAGCTACGAGCTACGGGCTACGAGCTACAAGCTACGATTTACGAGCTACGTGTTGGACAGAAGTAGTATTCACTTGTAGCTCATAGCTCATCACTCGTTGCTCGCCGACAAGAACTTCAGGATGGAGGCCATGATGGCGGCACGGTCCGTTTCCTGTCGGATGCTCTCGAAGGGGAAGCCCATGACGAAGGTGCGGTAGTCGTTGCCCCGATAGGCCGTAGCGGAGGACAGGTTGCCGTAGGCGTATGTCAGGGCTGTGAAGGCGGGCGCTACGGGCAGGATGCAGTCGGACGCAGGGACGGCATAGCTGTCCTCGTTGGGAGTGGCGGGGAAACTGAATGTGCGTCCCAGTCCGCGGATGTAGGTCTGGTCGCCGCCTCCCTTGATGCTGGCGCCGAAGCGGCACTTCAGCACTTCGCTCACAAACTCCTGGTCGCCTTGCGAGCCGTCCATGTCGCTCGTCACGTAGGCACCGCTGACCAGCAGGTTGCCGCCCGAACGGCAGTAGGAGGTGAGGACGCGCTGCATGGCCGAGGAGAAGGTCTTGTAGCGCACGTTGCGGGCGGGGTTGCTGGCAGCGTCGTCCTTCTCCAAACCCAAGATGAGGTCTACTATCGGGTAATCTTCCAATGAGACTACGCCGTTCTCCACCGCTTCGTCGCTGCACGAAACAAAGCTGTAGCCGCCTGCGGCCTGAATGGCCTTGCCGTGTATGAAGGGATAGTCGAAAGTGTTGCCCGCTATCCTGACTCCTTCCAGCTCGCTGCTGCTTTCGCCCAGGGTCTTGCCTGCATTCTTGCGGTTGAAGTCCTGCTGGGCTCCACAGAGCGAGATGTCGTAGAGGTAGGGGACGCCCGCATCTTGCGAGAGGTCGAAGCCTGCCTGTTGGGCGTTGTTGATGACAGCAGGGCCACTGATGCGGTCGAAGCCGTTCACGATGAGTACCCGGCTCTCTTCGCGCTTGGCCTTGTAGGCGGAGAGTATCTCGGAGGGAAAGCTCTCGCCGCCGCGGTTGACGGCTGTCACCTTGAACGAATAGACAATGCCCGGCTCTATCTTGGCGGTATAGGAGGGGTTGCTGACACGCACGCCGTTGTCGAATCCGCCCCGCCCGATGCGCGTATAGACAATGTATTCGCGAGGTGTGGCGGTGGGTTCCAGCGGGTCTTCCACGCCCTGCCAGGTCAGTTCGAGGGTGTTCTTCTTCCGCCCGAACCGGATGGCAAAGCGGCTGACGGGCAGGGGTTGCACCACGTAGTCCTCGCCATGCTGGTTGCAGAGGTATTGCAGGATGGCCTTGTAGAGCGAACGGCCCACGGTGAACTTGAAGTTGGGGTCGTGACCCAGCTGCATGTCGGCAAAGTTCTGGTGTGAGAGAAGCTCTACAATGGTGGACGGCACGGCGGGCAGGCGTGTCTCGCTATAATTGCGGTCCCACAGGCTGCGGCGTGTCCAGTCGGTGTTGAAGGTGGAGCGTATGTCCCGCTGCAGTTGGGTGAGCAGGATGTCCGACAGGTCGCGCGAGGCATAGCGGTCGGTGCGGGCGGAGAGCAGGCCGTTGTTGAAGTTGGTGGTATAGATGCCCAAGGTGCCTACGATGCGGTCCTCCTGGCTGTAGCCGGCATCGCTGTGCAGGGCCATGCTCATCTCGAAAGGTACGCCCAGTCCTTTTTCTTCGGGGTTGAAGACGGAGCTGCCCGACAGGTAGTTGAGCATTCGCGAGCGGGTGTTGATGTCGTCGTCATAGTCGTTGTCGGCCTGTGGCCTGCCGTAGACAGAGGTAGGCATACCTGCCCACTGGGCGGAGTAGCGTGCTCCCTCCAGGTAGCGGGGCAGGCCGCTGATTTGTCCGCCCCGGCGGATGTTGCCCATGCCGCCGCCAAAGCGGACGGCATCGGCGCAAACCACACCTTTTTCCTTGCTTTCGTTGCTCAGTACCACCATGCCGTAGTCGTTGCAACCCTTGTCGAACATGAAGGTGCCCAGATAGACCCAGGTGCCTCCACCCATCTGCTGGTTGACCTTGAACTCGGTGACGCCTCCGTTGTGAAACACCAGGTATTTGGCATCGCTCACGCTTTGCGGAAGGGTCTGGTAAGAGACGTAGACGGCATATTCGCCCGTCTCGGGTATGTCAGGCACCCACTCGGCAAAGGCGCGGTCTTTTTTCTTCTCGGTGGGGGCAAAGCGGGCTGTGCCGTCCAGGAAGGGATTCTCTCCGTCGTTGTACGTCCTTTTGCGTTGGGCAAAGCCGGGTTTGTCCGTTGTCCGCCAGTCGGCCTTGCGGCTTTTGCCTTCGATGTAGAGCGAGCGGTTGCCGGCAGGAGTGTTGTCGTTGTCCACAATGACTTCCAGCCTCTGTGTGTCGCGTTCGCGGGGGGTGAAGACGATGGCACCGGCATTTTCGAGCATGGGGATGAGGTAGGGGAGGACAAAGGATTGGGTGAACTGGTCTTCGGTGGTGCAGAACAGGCGCGGACGCTGCCAACCCCACTTACCTTTGTCGTTGAGGTAGTACTTGCCATGGCTCTGCCAGAGGGCGATGTGCTTGCCTTCCAGTCCGCGGCTGATGTCGTAGGGGCGGGAAGTGCGGCTCACCCATGGATTTCCCTTGTACTCCAGCTTGCTGAACAGGCGGTTCTTGTCCTGCTTCTTCTTGCGGTAATAGTTGGGTATCAGTTCTTCAATGGGGCGTCCGCCGGCCGAGAGGATGACGTCGTAGTAGCGTACAGGGCCGGGAAGCAGTTGGCGGATGCTGCGGTAGATGCCGTCGGTAATCTCTTGCCTGAAGGGCTGGTAGGCGAAGCGGTCGTTGGCATAGATGAAGATTTCCTTGCGGGGGTAGTCAATGCGGAAACTGTCCAGCCGACAGGTGCCGATGTCCGTTGCCGAGCAAGTGTATTGTCTGAAAAACGTCTGGAGCCGCTCTTTCACATTCTGTTCGATGTCTTGCGCAAAGAGGGCGTTGCTTCCCCAGCAGAGGAGAAATAGCAGGAAAACAATCTTTTTCATATTGTGGGGCGGTTGATGATGGGCTGTTTGCGGAAGACAGCAGATGGCATTCTGTCCTTGACATGCCCGATGTTACCTTTTTATTATTCTATTTTTCTTGTTTCGGGCGCAAAAGTAGATAAAAAAAGAGTGGGAAACGTTGTGCTTCCCACTCTTCTTGTTTCGATTTAGCAAACTTTACAACGGAATGTACTCCACAAAAGCCTCCATGGCTTCGTAGGATGCCAGGCCGAGGCTGTCGTAGAGAGCAGCCGTGCCGCGGTTGCGGTCTTCGCTGCGCTGCCAGAACAGGCGCTCGTCGTTGCCCAGGAAAGGCGCGCTCTCCATCTGGCTTTGGTGCTTCAGGATGGAGTTGCGTTTGGCACGAAGCTCTTCGGGGCTGATGGGGACAGCCATCTCGATGTTCTCGATTTCCCATTCGGCCCAGGCTCCGCGATACATCCAGATGCGGCATTCCTTCAACCATTCGGCACCCTCTTCCTTCTCCAGGTCGATGGCAGCGAAGACTGCGTCGGTGCAGACACGGTGTGTGCCGTGCGGGTCGGCCAGGTCGCCTGCCACGAAAATCTGATGAGGCTTCACCTCACGCAGCAGGTTGCGCACGATTTCCACATCGGCCTCGCTGATGGGGTTCTTCTGTATCTTGCCGGTCTCGTAGAAGGGCAGGTCGAGGAAGTGGCAGTGGTCAAGCGGGATGTTGTTGTACGTGCAGGCCGTGCGTGCTTCGCCGCGGCGTATCAGGCCCTTGATGGTGAGGATGTCGCGCGTGTCCAT
The DNA here is from genome assembly GCF_949298305.1 of uncultured Bacteroides sp. GTDB lineage: Bacteria > Bacteroidota > Bacteroidia > Bacteroidales > Bacteroidaceae > Bacteroides. The sequence continues at coordinate 11,971 of NZ_CASFWU010000010.1, forward strand.
GTCGCCGTCCTTCTTCTCACGCAGGAATTGGCGGATTTCCTTGTACTTTTCGTTGATGGTCTGGTCGGCACTGTTGTTGAAGAGCTGGTTGAAACCGTTGATGAAGTGCAGGAAGCGGATGACTTCTTCGTCGCCCACGGCAATGTTGCCGCTGGTCTCGTAGGCCACGTGCACGTCGTGCTTCTGCTCTACCAGGCGGCGGATGGTGCCTCCCATGGAGATGACGTCGTCATCGGGATGGGGCGAGAAGACAACCACACGTTTGGGGTAAGGCATGGCCCGTTCGGGACGATAAGTATCGTCGGCATTCGGCTTTCCGCCTGGCCAGCCTGTGATGGTGTGCTGGAGGTCGTTGAATATCTTGATGTTGACATTGTAGGCCGAACCGTAGAGGGCCAGCAGTTCGCTCAGACCGTTCTCGTTGTAGTCCTTGTTGGTCAGTTTCAGGATGGGCTTGCCGGTGAGCTGGCACAGCCATACGATGGCGCTGCGTATCAGCTTGTCGTTCCATTCGCACGACGTAACCAGCCACGGACGCTGGATGCGCGTCAGGTTGGCTGCGGCGCTGAGGTCGATGGCTACATGCGCATTGTTGTGCGTCTGCAGGTAAGAGGCCGGGATGGTGTCCGTAATGTTGCCTTCCACGCATTCTTTAATCATCTTGGCCTTTTCCTCACCCCAGGCCATCAGGTAAATCTTCTTGGCGGCCAGGATGGTGGCCACGCCCATGGTGATGGAGCTGATGGGGGTATTCTCGATGTTGCCGAACATTTTGGCGGCATCGTTGCGTGAGGCATTGTCCAACAGAATCAGGCGGGTCGTGGAGTTCAGGCGTGAGCCCGGCTCGTTGAAGCCGATGTTGCCCACGCGGCCGATGCCCAGCAGGGCTATGTCAATTCCACCGAAACTTTCGATGCGCTGTTCGTAGAGTCGGCAGTACTCGAAGATGGTGTCTTTGGGCATGTTTCCGTTGGGGCTGAAGATGTTTTGCGGGTCAATGTCCACATGGTCCAACAACATTTCTTTCAGTGAGTTCAGGTTGCTGTTGATGGCGTCTGCGGCAAGGGGATAATATTCGTAGAGGTTGAATACAATGACGTTGCGGAAACTCAATCCTTCTTCCTGGTGCATCCGGATGAGGGCTGAATACACATTGCGCGGTGTGTTTCCGCCAGCCAATGCCAGCACGCAGAAGCGGCCCGCTTTCTGTTTCTCGCGGATAGCCTGTGCTATGTCGAGAGCCACCTGTTTGGCTCCTTCTTCCGGCGATTCATAGATGTCTGTCGGAATTTTCTCCAACCGTGTCAGCACCGACCGTTCAAAGGCATTTTCGGGTCTGTAATACCTGGTGGAGACTCTGTTGAGAGTGATTTGGGAACTGAGATTGGTTTTCATAAAATAGAAATATTAAATGAATAAAAAAAGATTGTCACGAGATGGATAAGGTGTCCGTTTCGGGCACGAGCTGCCCCATGGCCCATACGGCTCTGATTTTAAGTTCGTCGTCCATGACGATGATGTCGGCGTCTTTGCCTTTCTGGAGCGAGCCCTTGCGGTCGTAGACACCCATGATGCGTGCGGGCGTTTCCGAAGCCATGCGTACGGCATCCGCCAGGGGAATGTCTGCCTTCTGCACCATGGTGCGTATCAGGCGGTCCATGGTGGCCACACTGCCGGCCAGTGCCGAGCGGTCGGCCAGCTTGCAGACTCCGTCTTCGATGATGACGCGCGGGTCGAACGCTTCCTGGCTGTCGCTGGCGGCGCATGCCAGGGCATCGGTGATGAGGCAGGTGCGCTCCACACCTTTTATCTTATAGACCAGACGCAGGATGGTGGGCGGTACATGGATGCCGTCTGCCACAACCTCTACGGTCATGTTGTCCATCAGGTAGATGCTTTCCACCGTGCCTTCGTACTTGTACTCGCGGCGTTTGTGGAAGCCCGGCATGGCATTGTAGAAGTGGGTGGCATGAGTATAGCCGGCTTCGTAACCGGTGCGGATGTCTTCAAACTCGGCCTGTGTATGGGCTACTGAGGCCAATATCCCCTTGGCTGTGATGTACTTGCCGAACTGCATGGCACCAGGCAATTCGGGAGCGGCATCCCAACGTTTGATGCAGGACCATTTCTCTACAATGGGGATGTATTCGTAGGGGTCGGGGTTCTTGATGTTCTCAGGCATTTGTCCGCCTGCCATGGCCATGTTCAGGTAATGGCCTTCCAGGTGCAGGCCCAGAATGGGGCTGTCCTTTTCTGCCATCAGCTTGGTGCAGGTCTCTGCGGCCTGTTCAATCATGGGCACGGTGGAGGAGGAAAGAGTGGGGAAGATACTGGTGGTACCATACTTCATGTGTGTGCGGACTGCAGCTCGGAAAGCGTCTTCGGTACATTCCATAAAGTCGCGTCCGCCGCCGCCATGCACATGGATTTCCACCCCTCCCGGCAGCACGTACATGCCTTTCACATCGATGACTTGGGCACCGATTACAGCCAGGTCGCAGTTGGTCACCTCCAGAATTTTGTTGTCCCTGATGAGTACGGAACCGTCCTTCAGCCATCCCTGAGGTGTCAGGATGCGGGCATTGATTAATTGAGTCAACATAGGATTTAGGATTAAAGTTATTGTTTTATAAAGTCTTGTCAGTTGACGTTGTTTTTCAATTTACAAATGTAGGGACTTTTTAGCTATGATACACTCCCTATATCGTGGTATTTTCTTTAAAAAGTACAAATTCGTGCTTTCAATGTTGATGGCGCATTTGCAAACCATGCGTTGCTTTCGCAAAATTTGGAGTTATTCCACCTGCTATTTGCCTTCTTCCGCAAGCAGTGTGCGCCCGGTGTGAAACTTCTGCTTTCACCGAATTTGTCTGTCTGTCAGCTTCAAAAAGGCCTGTGAAAGCGTGAAGTTTTTTTCTGAAGAAGCCTTCATTGAGGTATGTGAAGGCTGAAACGGTGGAAACAAGGGGCTTATGTCCTGTGAAATCTGGCATACTCTGTGGTGCCCGGTCATTTGAAATTTGATGATGGACATGGAGTTTGTCGGATGTTTGCACAGTCCGTATCGGATGCTTGCATGGTCTGCGGTGGATGCTTGCATGGTCTGCGGTGGATGCTTGCATGGTCTGCGGTGAATGCTTGCATGGTTCGTAAGCCATGTTTGCAGGTTAGAATATGGATAAAAATTCCTAAAGGGGGAGGAATATGCAGAATTTTGATTATGTTTGTACGCACATATTTTAAATTCAAGGGCTTATGAAGAATTGGAGAATTGAGGCGATAATCATCGCCATCGGTATCATCATGCTGGGCGTGATGATCAGGAACGGCATCAACGATTTCAAGGACAAGGAACGGGTGGTGACGGTGAAGGGACTGGCCGAAATGGAAGTGCCGGCCGACAAGGTGGTGTGGCCGCTGGTCTATAAGGACATCGGCAACGACCCGGCTGCGCTCTATACCAATCTGGAGCAGAAGAACAAGGCCATCGTGGAGTTCCTGAAGTCGAACGGCATCGGCGAGGAGGAAATCAGCATTGCCCCGCCCGAGGTGATAGACATGCAGGCCGAACGCTATGCCGACCGCAACGTGAACTATCGCTACAACGCCACGTCGGTCATTACCGTGACGTCGAAGAACGTGGACAAGGTGCGCAAGCTCATGTCCGAGCAGGCCGAACTGATGAAGCAGGGGATTGCCATTACGGGCGGCGACTACCGCTACAACGTGGTTTATGAGTTTACTGGGCTGAACAATGTGAAGCCGCAAATGATAGAAGAGGCCACGAAGAACGCCCGCGCGGCAGCCGAGAAGTTTGCCAAGGACTCGGACAGCAAGCTGGGCAAGATACGCAACGCTTCGCAGGGTCAGTTCACCATTTCGGACCGCGACGCCAATACACCTTATATAAAAAGCATACGGGTGGTGACCACCATCAACTATTATCTGCGGAAATAGTAAAGCGGTCGGCATCCATCCAGACGGGGAATTTGGCTCTGAATTCCTTCAGACTGTCCAGGGAGAGCGTTGCGGTGGCAGCGCCCTCCTTGTTGTCTGTCAGGGTGGCAAGCGGAAGGCCCTTGGGGGAGTAGAGGATGCTGCCGCCGTTGTGGGGCAGTCCGTTGCCGTCTGTCCCGATGCGGTTCACGCCGCAGACGTAGCACATGTTTTCCAGCGCGCGGGCCTGGAGCAGGATGTCCCATACCCGGCGGCGCGAGGCGGGCCAGTTGGCCACGTAAATCAGCAGGTCGTAGGCATTGTCCGTGTTGCGGCTCCAGACGGGGAAGCGCAGGTCGTAGCACACCAGCAGGAGGATGTTCCAGCCGCGGTAGGTGATGATGGGGCGTTGGCGGCCGGGGGTGAAGTGTTCTGTCTCGTCGCCCATGCGGAAGAGGTGGCGTTTGTCGTAGTAGAAGCTCTCGCCTTCGGGTGTCAGGAAGAAGGCGCGGTTGTAGTAGCGCGGTTTTCCGTCCGGCCCGCAGGCTTCGTCGCGGGCCATGAAGCTGCCTGCAAGGGCTGTGCCGTACTGTCCGGCCCATTGGCGCAAGGTGCTGAGGGTTTCTCCGTCTACCGTTTCGGCCTGAAGGGCGGTGCTGGTGCTGAAGCCGGTGGAGAACGTTTCGGGCAGGACGACAAGGTCTGTCTTTCCGCCGACGGCCTCCAGTTCGCCGCGCAGGCGGCGGAGGTTTTCCTGCTTGTTCTCCCAGGCGATGTCGGTCTGGAGGAGGGTGATGCGTAGCGGGTTCATACGGATGGAATAGGGGGATAGGGAGTGGATGAAACGAAAGCTGGGCGCGTTTCCGGGCAGAGATAAGTCCGTCAATAGTCGCCCAGTGCGAAGTTGTTGGGATGTTTCCCTCTGAAGTTCTTGAAATACAGCTTGATTCGGCGCATGTCCTTCTCCACGTTTCCCGTCGGCACGAATGCGTCTCCGGCGGTAATGGTCTTGGACGGATAGTCGATGCCTATCAGGGCAATGGGTACCTGCGCTTTCAAGGCTATGTAATAGAATCCCAGCTTCCAGTTGGGATTGGCTTTACGCGTGGCTTCGGGTGTGATGGCCAGGTGGAAGTGCTTGCTTCGTGCAAAGCGTTCAGCCATTTGGTCTACCAGTGATGTCTTCCGTTTGCGGTCTACGGGGATGCCGCCCATAGCCTTGAAGATGGGGCCTAAGGGGAAGAAGAACCATTCCTTTTTCATCATAAAGCTGGTTTTTCCACCCACTGCACCATAGAAAAGTTTGCCGATGAGCAGGTCCCAGTTGGAGGTGTGAGGTGCCGCACAAATCACGCACTTGTCGTAGTTCGGCACCGTCACACGGTACTTCCAGCCCAGCAGGCGATGATAAATAAAGCTGCAAAGGGTTTTCTTTATGCTCATTTTAGCTGGCCGATTGCTTCGATGATTTCGTCTACTTTAGCGTTGAAATCAGAATGGAACTTCTTGTAGAAACCCTTCACGTTGCCGGGTTCGGTATGGCTGATGCGGCTGATGAACTCGTCCTGTACTCCCAGAATTTTGCCCATCAGTTCGTCTGCTTTCTTTTTGTCGGTTCCGGGCACATAAAGACTCTGTACGAGGCATTCCATAAACAGTTCTCCCATGATGTAGTTCACGTTCTTTTTCAGTGCTTTTCTGCTTGCCATAATTACATTTTATTTAAGTGAATACTAACCTCTTCCGGCCTTTGTGTCCGTTTGTGCCTTGAGGCTTTGGCGGAGTCAGAAGCCGTCTGTCTGGTTTGATTATCTGCTTTAGTGTCGGTAAAGATAATATATTTTCGGCGAATAACGGCAACAAACAGGTAAAAAGCTTTGAGACGGGCGGAAAGTGGGCGGATGGCCGGCCGGTGGAGGAAACCTGACGGGTGTGGAGCAGGTATGGGTTGCCTGTGGATTTTTTCTACACTTTCTTGTGGAATTTCTACACTCAGTCTGTGGACTTTATGGGTGAAAGAAACGCGGTTTTTGTCCCTCTATTTGTTGATAGCGAGATATTTGTGTACCTTTGCACGCAGATTGTGGCTTCTTGGCACTATAATTGTCTGATACTAATGAAAATCAGGGTAAAATTTAATCAACAAACAAGCATGAAACTATTTTTTACATCAAAAAGAGAACTGAAGCTGAAGAAGAAAAGGCTGATAGGAATGTTGGCCTGTATGGTCGTGTTGCTTGCCGTGTATATCATCTGGACATGGCCCAAGAAAGTTCAGCCGCAAGCTCCCATCGTAGTGGTGGAACCTGCCGGAACGGAAGATGTGGAGATTTATGGAGATTATGTAGGGCGCATCCGCGCGCAGCAGTTTGTCGAGGTGCGTGCCCGTGTGGAGGGCTTCCTTGAGAGCATGGAGTTTGCCGAAGGTACCTACGTGAACAAGAATCAGGTCTTGTTTGTCATTGACCCGCGGCAATATCGTGCCAAGGCCGACAAGGCGCGGGCGCAGCTCCGCAAGGATTCGGCCTCGGTGCGCAAGACGAAGCGCGACCTGGAACGTATCCGCCCGCTGTTCGAGCAGAATGCGGCCAGCCAGCTCGACCTGGACAATGCCATTGCCGCCTACGAGACGGCGGTGGCCAGCATGGGTATGAGCCAGGCCGACCTCGACCAGGCTGAGCAGGAATTGGGTTATACGTGGGTGCGGTCGCCGATATCGGGACACATCAGCGAGCGCTATGTCGATTTGGGTACACTGGTCGGCACGGCCGGTAAATCGTTGCTTGCCACTGTTGTCAAGAGTGACACCGTGCTGGTGGATTTCAGCATGACGGCGCTGGACTATCTGAAGAGTAAGGAACGCAACGTGACGCTGGGGCAGAAGGACTCCACACGCTCCTGGCAGCCCACCGTTACCATCACCCTGCCCGATAACAGCATTTATCCCTTCAAGGGGCTGGTGGACTTTGCCGAGCCTCAGGTGGACCCCAAGACGGGTACTTTCTCCGTGCGTGCCGAGATGCCCAATCCCGACCGCGTGTTGCTGCCTGGACAGTTTACGAAGGTGCGTCTGTTGCTCGACGTGCTTGAACGGGCAACGGTCATTCCTCAGAAGGCACTGATTATTGAAAAAGGTGGTGCCTACGTGTTTGTGATGCGCCGCGACTCTACGGTAGAACGCCGCTTCATCGAACTGGGGCCCGAGTTCGGCAACAATGTCGTGGTTGAACGTGGCTTGGTGGCTGGCGAGATGGTGGTGAGCGAAGGCTACCACAAGTTGAGCCCGGGCATCAAGGTGCGGATTGGCGAAGCCGTCGGCAAGGAAGAGGAAGAAAACAAGAAGTCGTAAACACCCAAACGCAGAACCCAACAGCATGAAAGTTAGTTTCTTTATAGACAGGCCGGTCTTTTCGGCCGTCATATCCATATTGATAGTCATTGTGGGTGTCATCGGCCTGACGATGCTTCCCATTGACCAGTATCCCCAGATTACTCCGCCCGTGGTGAAAATCAGCGCTTCCTATCCGGGTGCCAGTGCGCTGACCGTCTCGCAGGCTGTGGCAACTCCCATCGAACAGGAGTTGAACGGTACGCCGGGCATGCTCTACATGGAGTCCAACAGTTCCAATTCGGGTGGCTTTTCGGCTACAGTGACGTTCGATATCTCCGCCGACCCCGACCTGGCCGCTGTGGAAATTCAGAACCGCATCAAGCTGGCCGAGTCGCGACTGCCCGCCGAGGTGGTGCAGAACGGCATCGAAATCGAGAAGCAGGCCGCCAGTCAGCTGATGACCCTCTGTCTGACCTCGGATGACCCCAAGTTCGACGAAATCTATCTGAGTAACTTTGCCACCATCAATGTGCTCGACCTCTTGCGTCGTATTCCCGGCGTGGGTCGTGTGTCCAACATCGGCAGCCGCTACTATGCCATGCAGATTTGGGTGGACCCCGCCCGCCTGGCCAACTTCGGCCTGACCGTGCAGGACGTGCAGAACGCCCTGAAGGACCAGAACCGCGAGTCGGCGGCAGGCGTACTGGGACAGCAGCCGGTGACGGGACTGGACATCACCATCCCCATCACGGCGCAGGGACGTCTGTCCAGCGCCGCCGAGTTTGAGGAGATTGTGCTCCGTGCCAATGCCGACGGCTCACTCATTCGCCTGCGAGACGTGGCGCGTGTGTCGCTCGAGGCGCAGTCGTACAACACCGAGAGCGGTATCAACGGCGGCAACGCGGCCGTGCTGGGCATTTACATGCTGCCGGGTGCCAACGCCATGGAGGTGGCCGAGAACGTGAAGGAGACGATGGCGGAAATCAGCAAGAACTTCCCCGAAGGGCTGTCCTACAACTTCCCCTTCGACATGACCACTTACATCTCCGAGTCCATCCACGAGGTGTACAAGACACTGTTCGAGGCTCTCTTCCTCGTGATTGTGGTGGTGTTCCTCTCCTTGCAGAGCTGGCGGGCCACGGTCATCCCCATTGTGGCGGTGCCCATCTCGCTCATCGGTACTTTCGGGTTCATGCTCATCTTCGGCTTCTCGCTCAACATCCTGACCCTGCTCGGACTGGTGCTGGCCATCGGTCTGGTGGTGGACGACGCCATCGTGGTGGTGGAGAACGTGGAGCGCATCATGGAGGAAGAGCACCTGAGTGCCTACGACGCCACCAAGAAGGCCATGGACGGATTGACGGGTGCGCTGATAGCCACCTCGCTTGTACTGGCGGCGGTGTTCGTGCCCGTGAGCTTCCTCTCGGGCATTACGGGGCAGCTGTACCGCCAGTTCAGCGTCACCATCGCGGTGTCCGTGCTTCTATCTACCGTCGTGGCCCTTACGCTGAGCCCTGTGATGTGTTCGCTCATCCTGAAGCCTTCCGACCCCAACAAACCCAAGAACCGCGTGTTCCGCGCCATCAACCGCTGGCTCGACCTGGGCAACCATAAATACGTAGGCGCCATCAAGCATGTCATCAAGCATCCGCGCCGGGTGATGGCCGGCTTCGGCATGGTGCTGGTGCTCATTTTCGTGTTCTACCGCCTGATACCGACCAGCTTCCTTCCCGTCGAGGACCAGGGCTACTTCACCGTCGAACTGGAGTTGCCCGAAGGCACCACGCTGGAGCGGACGCGCGCCGTGACAGACCGCGCCATCGCTTTCCTGATGGATCAGCCCGAAGTGGAATACGTACAGAACGTCACGGGTACCAGTCCCCGCGTAGGCACCAGTCAGGCTCGCAGCCAGCTCACCGTCATCCTGAAGGAGTGGGGCGAGCGCGACGACACCACCATTGACGCCATCATGGACAAGGTGAACCGCGAGTTCACCGAGTACCCCGAGTGCAAGGTCTACCTCTCCACGCCGCCCGTCATCCCCGGCCTGGGTACGTCCGGCGGCTTCGAGATGCAGCTTGAGGCGCGCGGCGAGGCCACCTACGAGAACCTGGTGCAGGCTGCTGACACGCTGATGTTCTACGCCTCGCAGCGCAAGGAGCTGAGCAGCCTCTCGTCCTCGCTCCAGGCCGAGATACCGCAGCTGTACTTCGACGTGGACCGCGACAAGGTGAAGATGCTGGGCGTCCCCATGGCCGACGTGTTCTCTACGGTGAAAGCCTATACGGGCTCGGTCTACGTGAACGACTTCAACATGTTCAACCGCATCTATCGTGTCTACCTGCAGGCCGAGGCATCCTACCGCGAGCACCGGGACAACATCAACCTCTTCTTTGTCCGCGGAAGCAACGGAGCCATGATACCCCTGACCGCGCTGGGAACCACCGAGTACACCACCGGCCCGGGCAGCATCAAGCGGTTCAACATGTTCAGCACCGCCGTCATACGCGGTACCGCCGCCCAGGGCTACAGCTCGGGCCAGGCCATGGACCTGATGGAGCAGATTGCGCGCGACCGCCTGCCGGACAACATCGGTGTGGAATGGAGCGGTCTGTCTTACCAGGAGAAGCAGGCCGGAGGCCAGACGGGACTCATCCTGACGTTGGTGTTCCTCTTCGTGTTCCTGTTCCTGGCTGCACTCTATGAGAGCTGGAGCATTCCTATCGCCGTGTTGCTCTCGCTGCCTGTTGCCGCTTTGGGTGCCTACATGGGTGTCTCCATTTGCGGATTGGAGAACGATACTTACTTCCAGATTGGTCTGGTGATGCTTGTCGGACTGGCAGCCAAGAACGCCATCCTCATCGTTGAGTTCGCCAAGGACGAGGCCGACGCGGGCAAAGATGTGGTCGAGGCCGCCCTGCACGCTTCCCACCTGCGCTTCCGACCCATCCTGATGACTTCGCTGGCCTTTATTTTGGGCATGTTGCCTATGGTCATTGCCAGCGGACCGGGCTCTGCCAGCCGTCAGGCCATCGGCACGGGTGTGTTCTTCGGCATGATTGTGGCCGTCACGGTGGGCATTGTCCTCGTACCTTTCTTCTTTGTGATGATTTACAAGGCCAAGAACAAACTTAAGAAAATCCGTTCCTGATTTCCAAGATTCAAGACAGAACGACATACATTATATATTAATAGGTATTGATTATGACACACACCATACAGTCTGTTTCGTTAATTCTTCATAATCCTGAGGCACGTCCCGGCTTCCTCCGCCAGCGTAGGGAGTGGGGGATGCGCCCCTCTTTGATAGGCTTGCTGGCCGCTGTCCTGCTGCTGCTCTCGGGTTGTCAGTTGGGCAAGCACTATACCCGCCCGCAGCTGGATTTGCCCGTTTCGTTGCAGGATTCGGCTCATGCCGATACCCTCCATGCCGACACCCTTTGTTTTGCCGACTATCCTTGGGACTGGCTCTACGCTGACACGCTCCTGCAGGACCTCATCCGCCGCACCCTTGTCTACAACAAGGACATGCAGATGGCCGCTGCCCGCGTCAAGGAGCTGGCGGCCATGAAGCGCATTGACTTTGCCAACCTGTTCCCTTCCGTCAACTTCCGCGGCTATGCCGAGAAGGAGGCAGACAACTACGGAGGCGACGCCTACAGCCCCGACAACCAGTTCGACCTCAAGGCCGTCGTCTCTTGGGAGCTTGACCTGTGGGGCAAGCTCCGCTGGGCCAAGGACGCCAGTGTGGCCGAGTTCGTAGGCAGCATCGAGAGCCGGCGCGCCCTGCAGATGAGCCTCGTGGCGCAGGTGGCACAAGCCTACTTCGAGCTCGTGGCCCTGGACAACGAGCTGGCCATCGTCCGCCAGACCGTGGAGGCCCGCCGCGAGAGCCTGCACCTGGTGCGCCTGCGTTACGAGGGCGGACTCATCTCCGAGATTCCCTTCCGCCAGGCGCAGGTGGAGCTGGCCAAGACGGTCACCCTCGTGCCCGACCTGGAGCGCAAGATTACGCTGAAGGAGAACGAACTCTCGTTCCTCACCGGCGAGTATCCGCACGGCATCCGCCGCACGCCGTCCACCGTGGACATCGTCCTGCCCGACAACCTCCCCGTCGGCCTGCCGTCGGCACTCCTGGAGCGCCGCCCCGACGTCCGCCAGGCCGAGCAGAACCTCATAGCCGCCACGGCCGAAGTCGGTGTGGCCTACACGAGCCTCTTCCCCAGCATCACCCTGACCGCCCACCTGGGCGCCGAGAGCGAGGAGCTGGAAGACATCCTCAAGTCGCCCTACCACCTCCTCAGCGGCGCACTGCTGCAGCCCATCTTCGCCATGGGCAAGAACCGCGCCCGCCTCAAGGCGAAGAAGGCCGCCTGCGAGCGCGCCGCCTACGCCTATGAGAAGGCCGTGCTCAGCGCCCTGAAGGATGCCTACAACGCCATCACCGAGTTCAACAAGATAAAGGACATCTACGACACCCGCCTGCGCCTGGAGCAGTCGGCAAAGTCCACCCTGGACCTGGCCGAACTGCAATACGTCAACGGCGCCATCGGCTACATGGACCTGCTCGACGCGCAGCGTACCTACTTCGAGGCACAGCTCAGCCTCAGCTACGCCATACGCGACAAGCGCATCACCATGGTCAACCTCTACAAGGCCCTCGGCGGGGGATGGGAGTGAGCCCTCCATCCCGCCGTCATGCCGACCGAAAGTTTCCCTCCTGCCGTGATAAAAGATGTTATCACGGCAGGTTTTTTTTGCCAGTCCGGCAGAAAAATCTTATCTTTAGCCTTGACACAGATATGTCCAGCTTTGACACAGCTGTGGCAAGTCTTGACACGACTGTGTCCAGCCTTGACACGAGGATTTCCTGCCTTTCTCCGCACTTTTTCGCAGGGGGATACCTGAGAATCTGATGCCGTGAAGACCACTTTTCGCAGGCATGAATCGGGGGGGCTGCAGTGCTAACCACTTAAAACCGGACAATCGTATGGCAAAGTATGAAATGCAGGCGTCTAACCTGCCGCAGAAGGAGGGAGACTCCACCGTTTATTTTCCGCGTATGCGCATCGCCGGACACCTCTCGACGGACGAGCTGGTGCGGCAGGCCGTGCAGTACACCACCTACAATCCCGCCGAGGCGCGCGCCGTGCTCGACATGGTGTTCCGCCACCTGGGGCAGTGCATGGCGCGGGGCTACTCGGTCAGCCTCGACGGCTTCGGTAGCTTCAGCCTCTCGCTCCGCCTGAAGAAGGGACGCAAGCGCGAGACGGGCGCCGAGGGCGAGCAGAGGCGTAACGCGCAGAGCATAGAAGTGGGGGGCGTGAACTTCAAGCCGGACAAGCGCTGGCTCAGGGAGATGAACTGCACCTGCCGCCTGGAGCGGTCGGAGCGCAAGTTCGAGCGTTCGTCCACGCGCTACACCGAGGCCGAGCGCCTCGCCCTGGCCCGCGAATTCCTGCAGACTCACGAAGAGATGGCCCTCTGGCAGTATTGTGCCCTGACCGGCCTGTTGAAGAACAAGGCCAGCCGCGAGCTGCGCCGCTGGGAGGCACAGCCCGAGGTGACGGGCATCCGGGGTGTGGGGAAGGGGGCGATGAAGAGGTGGAGGAGCCTCACCCCCCAACCCCCTCTCCCGTAGAGAGGGGGAGCAGTTAGAATGCACCGCGCGCTCCCCCCCCCTCTCTACGGGAGAGGGGGCCGGGGGGTGAGGCTGTAGGGGGACTGTCGGGTTCAGTCTTTCAAATCCTCCCCATCGCCTTGGCCGCCAGCCACAGGATGAGCGCGGCGGCGAGGCCGAGCGCCAGCAGGTTGAAGAGGAAGAGCATGAGCAGGCATTTGGCCGTGGTCTTGCCCCAGCCCTCGCGGTAGACGGTGTGCATGGACACGAGCTGGTAGAGCATCAGCGCCAGCGGCGAGAGGAAGATGAAGGCGTCTTCCACGGGGTTGGTGACGACGTTGTTATAGCTTACACGGTTGAACTCCCAGAGCAGGATGCCTGCGGGCACGGCCATCAGCACCAGCAGGAGGCTGCTCAGGTGGGTGGCGTGGGCGAAGTGCTCCATGTAGCGTCGGCGCGGATAGAAGAGCTTGAACAGCAGCGCCTGCACAGGCAGGAGGAACATGAGGAACATGGGCGTCCACTTGGACAGCTGCCCCAGGACGAACGATGCCGTGGCCTGCTGGTGGAGACGGTCGGTCTGGTCGATGTTCGTCATCCAGTCGTACGCGTCGGCCGTGATGCGTCCCGTCAGCGAGTCCGTGGGCATGTCGTGGTAGAAGAGCTCTTCCTCGTCCATCTCGCCCAGCTGTGCCGTGCGCCTCAGGACCTTGGCCTCGGTCTGGTTCTCCTCGTGGATGTCGGTGCGCTTCAGGCAGGCGTCGAAGAGCGCCCGCGGGAGGGTGACCCGGTTCAGCTCGTCGCCGCGCTCCTCGTAGTGCAGGCGGACGAGGCTGTCGGCCCGTTGCGCCCCGCGTGCGTCCAGCACCTTGCGCAGCGTCTCCATGTTGTAGGCGTAGACGGTCGTGTCCGGCAGCGCGTCTGCGTCCGCTCTTTGCAGCATACCTATCACCGTGTCGGGAATCTGCTCTCCCGCCATCGTCAGCAGCGCCCGTCCGGTGCTCCGCTCGGCGGCCATGAAGAAGAAGGTGAAGAACAGCACGGAGATGAACATGTAGAGCCGGAAGGGGTGTACGTAGGAGTTGATTTTGCCGTCGTTGAACTCGTTCGTCAGGAAGCCCGGGCGGGAGAACAGCAGGCGCAGCGTCATCCACACCTTGCCGTCGAACTGGTACATGTTCTCGAAGTACTGGCGGACGTATTTCCACATGGGCTGGTGGATGTCCAGTGCGTATTGCCCGCACTGGTGGCAGTACATGCCCTTCAGCGTCGTTCCGCAGTTCATGCAGTGGGTGTAGGGCCTCACCTCCCCGGCCCCCTCTCCCGTAGAGAGGGGGAGAGTGGATGTGTCCTTCTTCTCCGTTTCCTTCTTCTTTTCCTTTCTAATCCGGTCGTATAGCTTTCGTATCATCATTGTCTTCTTCCTGTCATTATCTTAGTTATCTGTCTTATCTATTCTATCTTCTCTCCGTCTGTTCTATCCCTCCCCCTCTCTACGGGAGAGGGGGTAGGGGGGTGAGGCTCCTTATATCGCCTCCGCCTCCGCCGCCAGCAGCCATATCAGCAGCGTGGCGGCCAGCAGCGACGCTATGGCGCTGAACAGCACGTAGAACAGCACCGCTTTCACCGTCGTCTTCACCCAGCCCTGGCGGTAGACCGTGCGGAAGGACACGAGCATGTAGAGGAACAGGGCCACGGGAAAGCCTGTGAGAGTGATGCGCAGGGAGTTCAGCTGCACCGTGTTGAGCGTCTGTCCGGCAGCCACCAGGTCGTCGATGCCGTAGGCGAAGAGCGGCACCAGCGGAATGCAAATCAGGATGAGGAAGACCGTGTTCAGGTGGATGGCGTGGACGAAGTGCCACATGTAGGGCATCCGCTTGCGGGCATAGAAGAGCTTCAGCATGGCTGCAAAAAGAGGCAGGAGGAACATCATATAGAAAGGTGTCCATTTGGAAAGGCCTGCTATAATGTCGTTGGTGAACTGCTCCTTTTGCAGGGTATCAGCTTCGGCGTCTTTCTTCACGTCGTCGGTCCAGATATAGACTTTTTGCGGTTGCAATACGAGGCTGTCGTTTCCGGTACGTATGCTGTCAACCCGGAAGGCTCTGATGGCTGCTGCGTTGTCGGGACCGTAATCCTTGCCGTCTATCCAGTTCTCTATGTTCAGGTTCTTCAGGGCACGCACCTTCCGGATGTAGTCCCAGTCCTGCGGCAGGATGTCGGTCTGCTTAAAGCAGGAGTCCACCAGCAGGCGGGGCAGAGTGGTGCGCGCCAGTCCGTAGAGGTCGTCGACGGGCTGGAAGCGCACGAGGCTGTCCGCGTCTTCCACGCCGAAGCGCAGCTTGAGGGTCTTCACCAGCCCGGGTACTTGGTAGAGATAGACCGTGGTGTCGGCCTGTTCTCCGTCCCGGTTGCCGCTCTGCTTCACCTGCTCCACGATGCTGCGGCGCAGCCGTCCGTCGGTCAGTGCGTTGAAGTCGCCCGCCCGCTCGCCCACCAGCATGAAGAACACGGCGAAGAACACCACCGAGATGCACATGTAGAGGCGGAAGGGGTGGACGTAGGAGTTGATTTTGCCCGCGTTGAACTCGGCGGTGAGGAATCCCGGACGGGTGAACATATACCACAGCGTGCGTCCTATCTTGGTGTCGAACTGGTAGACGTTCTCGAAGTACTGGCGCACGTACTTCCAGAAGGGCTGCTCCACGTCCAGCGCATACTGCCCGCAACGGTGGCAGTACATGCCCTCGAGTGTCGTCCCGCAGTTCTTGCAGTGTGTATATTTCGGTGTCCTCTTCTTGCGTATTCTCCGCAGGCGCATCAGCTCAATCTTTCGCCGCACGCGCCGCGACCGTGCCCGCAGGCGTTCTTTCCAATCTCTCAGCATAGTCGTACGTATGTCAAATCGGCCGCAAAAATATAAAAAATGTGATAGTTGCTTAGGTTTTGCTTAAAAAAGTTATGCAGTCTACAAGAAAAAAGCGAAATTTGCGCTGCGTTAATGCAGGAGTATTTTTAATACCTTTAAACAATAAATACATTATGACAAAAAGTGCATTGCAAATTGCAAGGGCTGCCTACCAGCCCAAACTTCCGAAAGCGCTGAAGGGCAACGTGAAGGCCGTATGCGGCGCCGCCACCCAGTCTGTGGCCGATCAGGAAGAAATCAAGAAACTGTTTCCCAACACCTACGGAATGCCTCTCATCAAGTTCGAGGCTACCGACGAAGCTGTCAGCTTCCCCGCTATCAACGTGGGTGTCATCCTCTCGGGCGGTCAGGCTCCTGGTGGTCACAATGTAATCTCCGGCCTCTTTGACGGCATCAAGAAACTGAACAAGGACAGCAAGCTCTACGGCTTCATCCTGGGCCCCGGCGGCCTGGTAGACCATAACTACATGGAACTGACAGCCGACATCATTGACGAATACCGCAACACCGGCGGCTTCGACATCATCGGCTCGGGCCGTACCAAACTGGAGAAGGAAGAGCAGTTCGAGAAGGGATATGAAATCCTGAAGGAACTGGGCATCAAGGCGCTGGTCATCATCGGCGGCGACGACTCCAACACCAACGCCTGCGTGCTGGCCGAATACTACGCTGCCAAGAACTACGGCGTACAGGTCATTGGCTGCCCCAAGACCATCGACGGCGACCTGAAGAACGAAATGATTGAGACCAGCTTCGGCTTCGATACGGCCTGCAAGACTTACTCTGAAGTCATCGGCAATATCCAGCGCGACTGCAACTCCGCCCGCAAGTACTGGCACTTCATCAAGCTGATGGGTCGCTCGGCTTCCCACATCGCCCTTGAGTGTGCTTTGCAAGTACAGCCCAACATCTGTATCGTATCGGAAGAGGTGGAGGCCAAGGACATGTCTTTGGACGACGTAGTGACCTACATTGCTCAGGCCGTCGCTGCCCGCGCCGCAGAAGGCAACAACTTCGGTACGGTGCTCATCCCCGAGGGTCTGATTGAGTTCATCCCCGCCATGAAGCGCCTCATCGCCGAACTGAACGACTTCCTGGCTGCCAACGCCGACGAGTTTGCCCACATCAAGAAGTCTCACCAACGCGACTATATCATCAGCAAGCTCTCTGCCGAGAACTCCGCTATCTACGCCAGCCTGCCCGAAAGCGTGGCACGTCAGCTGACACTGGACCGCGACCCGCACGGAAACGTACAGGTATCGCTCATCGAGACCGAGAAGCTGCTCTCCGAAATGGTAGCCACCAAGCTGGCACAGTGGAAGGAAGAAGGCAAGTTCGTAGGCAAGTTCGCTTCGCAGCACCACTTCTTCGGCTACGAAGGCCGTTGCGCCGCTCCGTCCAACTTCGATGCCGACTACTGCTACTCACTGGGCTACACAGCCGCTTCGCTGATTGCCAACGGCAAGACTGGCTACATGTCATCCGTGCGCAACACGACTGCTCCTGCCGACGAATGGATTGCAGGCGGTGTGCCCATCACCATGATGATGAACATGGAGCGCCGTCACGGCGAGATGAAGCCCGTTATCCAGAAGGCTCTGGTGAAGCTGGACGGTGCGCCCTTCAAGGCATTTGCCGCACAGCGCGACGTATGGGCCAAGGAAACGGCTTACGTTTATCCCGGTCCTATCCAGTACTTCGGTCCTACTGAAGTTTGCGACCAGCCTACCAAGACCTTGCAGCTGGAGCAGGCCAAATAAGAAGAGGCATTGCGTCTGCAACAAAGTCTGAGCCTGCGGCCCGGCGGCACACAGCCGTCGGCCTCCGCCGGCGAGGCAATCTATATATAAGGAATATATAAGGAAAAAGGAGGATGTGTCAAAACCGCGCATGAATGGGTTTTGGCGTATCCTCTTCTTTTGAATACAAGCGGCTCCACCCGACGGTGGAAAGCCGGAATGACATTGAATGGATATGATGACAAAGAATACCCCCAAGCCCCAGCGCAAGTCGGCCAAACGAACCGCCACTGCTGCCAAGCGTCCCTCGGGCCGGAAGAAGCAGCAGCCTTCCCGCTCCATGTCCGTCTGGCTGCGCAATGTGCTGGCCGTGGCCATCATTCTGGTCTTTTCGGCCGGATTCTATTGGTTCTTTGTCCGTCCCTACGCCTATCGGTGGAAACCCTGCCATGGACAGCGGTTCTACGGAGTGTGCATGCCCTGCAATTACGAGGTGCATGGCATCGACATTTCCCACTATCAGGGAGACATCGACTGGGGAAAATTGGTGAACAGCCGCAGCGCGGACTTCCCCATTCAGTTCGTATTCATGAAAGCCACCGAGGGAGGTGACTACGGCGACGACAAGTTTGCTCACAATTTCGACCTGGCCCATCGTCACGGCCTGATTCGTGGAGCCTATCATTTCTTCATTCCGCAGACAGATCCTGTCAAGCAGGCCGATTTCTTCATCCGTACCGTCCGTCTGACGAAAGGTGACTTGCCTCCCGTGCTCGATGTGGAGACTACCGGGCGCAAGTCGGTGAGCGAGTTGCAGAAAAGCGTCAAGACCTGGCTGGACAGGGTGGAGGCCCATTACGGCGTTAAGCCCATTCTCTATGCCTCCTACAAGTTCAAGGAACGTTATCTGAACGATTCCATTTTCAATACCTATCCCTATTGGATTGCCCATTATTACGTGGACTCCGTTCGCTACACGGGTCCGTGGCACTTCTGGCAGCACACGGATGTGGGGCAGGTGCCGGGCATCGAGGAGGACGTGGACCTGAACGTGTTCAACGGCACGCTGGAAGAGCTGGTGGGCATGACCTTGCCCTGACCATTCTCCGCCTGCCTCCTCTCTTTACCCGTATCTTTCTTTCTCCTAGGTTTCGATCCCTTTCTTAAAAGCGGATAAACTTCACTGCTGCCCAATGGTTGCGCTCCCGTTGGTGTGCGAAGAACAGCCCGTTTTGTTCGGCTTCGTCTTGGATGGCGGGAATGTCGTCCGTATAGAATCCGCTCATGTACAGTTCCGCTCCCGGCTTCATGCGGGCAATGTAATGCTTCATGTCGGCCAGCAGGATGTTGCGGTTGATGTTGGCTATCACCACGTCGAACGGCCCCTTGTCGGCCAATGAGGAGGCGTCGCCCTGGTGGACGGAGATGTTGTCCAGGTGGTTCAGTGCGATGTTCTCGAGCGAATTGCGCACGCACCATTCATCAATGTCGATGGCGGTACACGAAGCCGCACCGCGCATGCGGGCCAGGATGGCCAGGATGGAAGTGCCGCACCCCATGTCGAGTACGTTCTTTCCTTGCAGGTCGTTGTCCAGCAGTTCGCTGATGATGAGGCTGGTCGTCTCGTGGTGTCCTGTGCCGAACGCCATCTGCGGGTTGATGATGATGTCATACTCCGCCTGTGGCACGTCGTGGTGGAAGGTGCTGTGTATCACGCAGCGGTCGCCGATGATGATGGGCTGGAAGAAGTTCTTCTCCCACTCCTCGTTCCAGTCCTTGTCCTCCGCTTCCTCGCAGGTGTAGCTTATCTTCGTGTCGGGCAGGGGGAAGTCGGCCAGGGCGGCCTCCAGCGCTTCTTCTTGATAGAGGTTCTTCTGGATGTAGGCGGCGATGCCTTCGGGTTGCTCTACGAAACTCTCAAATCCCACTTCCCCCAGTACGGCGGAAAGCACGTCGTTGACGGTCTCCGTGCAGGGGACGGTGCGGAACATAAATTCTAAGTACTTCATGGCTGTCTGTTGATGGTTGGTTAAGAACCAAAGATGTCTGTAATCCTTGTGTAGTGCAAAGATAAGGTAAAGCTGAGGCTGTGCAAACATTTGTCTTCCTTTTTTTGCGGAGTGGGGAAATAGGGATTTCCCTAAAAAACTTTGGGGGAAATCTGTCGGGCGGGTCATTTTACGTGGCTATCTTCGCACTGCAAGTATAGCGGCCAGACGGTACGCTGCCTGCCGAGAGACATTATTTCTATAAATCTATAAAACCTACGAATATGAAAAAGATTGTTTTTTTATCACTTTTTGCCTTGTGCCTTCCCTGGACACTCGCCGCGCAAAGTATAGAGGACGACCTTTACTACGTGCCTTCCAAGAAGAAGGAAACGCCCAAGCAGGAGGAAGTGAAGAAGACTCCTGCCCGCGAGACGGTGGTGGTAAAGACCAACGCGCCTGCTACGACGGTGGTATCCTCCGGCAAGAGCGGGACGACCGTGGTCGTGAGGGACGTGAAAGGCAATGTCCGCGACGTGGACGAGTACAACCGGCGTTACGACTCGGACGACTATGCATTCTCTCAGGAAAATGATACGCTGTTCATCGACGAAAAGCCCTACGACGGCCTCGACGGCGAATGGGTGAACGGTTTCGACGGTTCGGCAGATGACTATGAGTACGCCACCCGCATCATCCGCTTCCGCAATCCGCGCTTTGCCGTCAGCATCAGCAGTCCTTATTATTGGGACATTGTCTACGGACTCAACTCGTGGGAGTGGAATGTCTATACAGACGGTCTTTATGCCTATGCTTTCCCCACGTTCAGCAACAGCTTGTGGTGGGATTGGCGTTGGGGCTCCTACGGCTGGGGCTATCCCTACTACGGTTGGGGATGGAGCAGCTGGTACGGTCCGGGCTGGGGCTATCCTTATTATAGCTGGGGCTTCGGCTGGGGCGGCTGGTATGCCGGCTGGTGGGGTCCTCACTATCATTATCATCCCGGCTGGTATCCGGGCGGCTACTGGGGAGGACGTCCTGCCGTTTACGACACCTATACCCGCCGCAGCACAGCCGGCGTCCGGAGCTCTTACAGCACGGGTGCACGCCGGGGAGGCGCATCGGCCGTACGCGGAACGTCGGGAGCTACCCGTGCCACCCGCTCTACCGGAACATCCACTTACAGCCGTGGCGCCACCAAGCGCGTGGTTGGTACCCGCTCAACGGCTACGAGGCCCGGAGCAGAATCCCGCACCAACGCCGCCGACACCCGCCGGAGCGTCTATACCCGTCCGAGCAGTACCCGTACAGGCTCCACCTATACCGGTACCCGTGAGAACGGTTCGGCCACTACTCCCGTCTACACCGGAGGCGGCCGTCGCACCAGCACACGCGGTGCTTCCACCTACAGCCGGGGCAGTTCGCAGTCCGCTACCCGCAACTATTCCAATGGAAACAGCAGCAACCGTAACCGTTCCTACACACCTTCGTCGCGCAGCACGACCACCCGCAGCTATTCCACGGGCGGCGGCAGTTCCTCCAGAGGTTCCATGGGCGGCGGCTCTACCCGTTCGTCGGGCGGTGGCGGCGGTGCTTCGCGCAGCAGAAGATGACAGTTGCCCTGATTTGAGATTCATGTAGAATGATAACAACCCAAGCTCTGCAAGCCCAGGTCCTGTGTCGGGCAGGGTGGGAGAAGGAACGTTCCTTTCCCGCTACGACGGGCGGCACTTTGCTTCCTGACAGGAGATGGGGCTTGCGGTGTTTAAACAGACTTTAAATATGAAGAAAATACTGACGTTGGCTGTAGGGACGCTTTTGCTGGCAGTCCCGTTGAGTGCACAGACTGTGTACGATGCAGCCCAGATAGCTAATAAAGACTTGAACGGTACTGCCCGTTTTGTCGGTATGGGCGGAGCCATGAGTGCGTTGGGCGGAGACATCTCCACCATCGCCACCAATCCGGCCGGCATCGGCATCTACCGGAGCAACGACCTGGTGACTACCTTCGGCCTCTCGGCCTACGGCACGGAGAGCTCTTTCCAGGGCAACAAGTGGTCGGCCGACAACATGCGGGGCGACTTTGACAACATCGGCCTTGTCTGGTCCAACAAGATAGGCAATGTCACCACCCTGCGCTATGTGAACTTCGGGTTCAACTACAAGCGTGCCAAGTCCTTCTACCGCAACATGGAGATGGGAGGCAACATGGGCAACCTTTCGCAGACCTACCAGATGGCCTGGCAGGCCAGCGGTTCGGGCATCCCCGATTTCGGCATCACCAACTGGGGCGACTATCCGTTTGAAGACCCCAATGTGGGCTGGCTTTCGGCCATCGGATATAAGGGATATGTCATTGACCCGGCCGACGACAAGGGCAACTACGTGGGCATGTACAACAACGCCGATGCCAGCTTCCGTTCCGAGGAGCGGGGCGGGGTAGACCAGTACGACTTCAACCTCTCGTTCAACCTCAGCGACCGCATCTACTTGGGTGTCACCATCGGCGCCTATTCCGTCAACTATAACAAGTACACCTACTACGGCGAGAACTATACGGGCGTAGATGCCCCGCAGAAGTACTCGTTGCAGAGCTGGAACAAGATTGAGGGCAGCGGCTTCGACGTGAAGCTGGGTGCCATTGTCCGTCCTTTCGAGACCTCTCCGCTGCGTATCGGCTTTGCTGTCCATACGCCTACTTTCTATAACCTGGACTATCGGACCAGCGCCTACATCAGTTCGGACGTGCTGAACGCCGAGACGGGCACCATCGACCAGTGGGAACTGGATACCCGCGCCGAGTTGGCCGGCGGCGGAGACATGGTACGCTCTTTCCGCCTGCGCACGCCCTGGACGTACAACGTCAGCCTGGGCTACACCGTCGGACAGAACTTTGCCTTCGGTGCCGAGTATGAGTATCAGGACTATTCATCCATGGAGTTCCAGAGCCCGGAAGGCTTCTCTTCCGACTTTGAGTGGGAAAACAGTGCCATGCCCATGCTGAAAGGGGTAAGCACGTTCCGCGTGGGCATGGAGTACAAGGTGATTCCGCAGTTTGCTTTCCGTGCGGGCTACAATTTCCAGTCCGCCCTCTTCAAGAGCGACGCTTTCAAGGACCTTCCCTTCAACTCCATCCAGACGGATACCGACTTTGCCAATACCAAGGCGCTGAACAATTATACGATTGGCATCGGTTACCGTGGCTCGATGTTCTATGCCGACCTGGCCTATAAGTTCTCGTCCTACAAGTCGGACTTCTATCCCTTTGCCAATTTCTATACGGAAGGCGGAGGCATTGTTTACGAGACTCCCGAGGTGACCAAGGTCACCAATACGCGCAGCCAGGTGCTGCTGACGCTGGGCGTGCGGTTCTGACGCCGGACCTTTTTGTAGGGACGCACCACGGTGCGTCCGTCCGTATGTTCTTGTCGGTATTCATGGATGCATGTGCGGACGCACCTTGGTGCGTCCCTACATGTTTTATATGGAGCCGGCTTTGTTTACATTCTCCACCCACGTTGTAGGGACGCACCACGGTGCGTCCGCCCGTATGTTCTTGTCGGTATTCATGGATGTATGTGCGGACGCACCTTGGTGCGTCCCTACATGTTTTATATGGAGCCGGCTTTGTTTACATCCTCCACCCACTCTGTAGGGACGCACCGCGGTGCGTCCGCCTGGTTTCATGTGGGACATGTTCGAGTTGCCGTTCGTAGGTGTATATGAGGGTGCCAAAACAAAGGTATCCAAAACTCTCCTCCTTCTGGAAGGAGGAGTACCCGAAGGGGGAGGTGGTAGGTGGAAACATAAAGTATTGATATACAAGATGTCTTAAAACCTACCACCCCGCCCCTTGGGCACCCCTCCTTCCAGAAGGAGGGGAGTCAGATACCATCATCTGGTTTTGACACTATGGGATTTTCCCCATCATCGTCGACCTGGATGAAGTCAGATACCATCATCTGGTTTTGACACCCTCACATCGTAAACGATTAACCGGCGGCCGAAGGGAACCACACGCTTGGTTGCCCTGACTGCTGTTTTCCCCGATAACGGGGGAAGTCTCTGTTAGGTACGGGAAAAGATGCTTCTTCTCCGCAGAAAGGTTCTGCCAACTTCTTAGAAAAGTTATAAAGCAGCTGCTCAGTTGTATATCTGAGCGCTTGCGATGTACAACTGCGCCCTTGCGATGTACATCGCAGCGGCTGCTTTATAGGATAACTTGCGGGTCGGCCAATCTTCACTGCTTGCTTGGTGCTTCCTTTCCGCTTGTTTGGCATTTCCTTTCTGTCTGCCGGGCGGCTCTTTCCTTTCCGTTTTCCCACTCTTTTCCGCCTCTGTGCCCTTCCCTCTGTCGCGGCTTCCGGTGGGGGACGGGTATGCCGTGGATGGAGAATCTGTGGGCGTTTTCTTCGTTCTTATAAGGCTTTCCGTGCCTTCGTCCGAGGCTGTCGGATGCTTCGCTTTCCCTTTCCTTTGGGGGTGTCGCGTAGGGAAACATCCCTTTCCGGCCCGTTCACTTCCCTCAGGCGCGTATTTCCGGGCCGAATTGTTTTGTCTGCGTTACATTCTGTTTCGTCAGTGTTACACAAGCCCCTTTTTTTCGGTACGGAATGCCAGCAAAGATATCTGTTACATAATTTTAATGAAAGAAATCTGTTTCTCCTTATCTTTGCTATACATAATTTCATTTATAGCTATCATTTTTATTATAAACATTTAATTACATGAAAACATCCAGATTGAGAATGGGCTGGCTCCGCAGCCGCCAGACTTTGTTGTTGCTTGCCTGTGCTTTGTTGTCTTCCGGCACGGCGTTGGCAGCCAAAGGTAAGGCCAGTAAGAATGCGCCTGTGTTCACGAATTTTGTCTATCAGGGAGACGACAAAATATACAAGGAAAATCCCTTGCAGCCCGACGAGTTCTACAACCCCATCCTGCAGGGCTGTTACCCTGACCCCAGCATCACGCGCAAGGGCAATGACTATTACCTTGTCTGCTCTTCGTTCGCCATGTTCCCCGGTGTACCCATTTTCCACTCCAACGACCTGGTCAACTGGAAACAGATTGGCCACGTGCTGGACCGCACGTCCCAGCTGAAGGTGGAAGACTGCGGCATCAGCGCCGGCGTGTATGCCCCGGCCATCCGCTACAACCCCTACAACGACACGTTCTACATGATTACCACCCAGTTCTCGGGCGGCTTCGGCAACATCATCGTCAAGACCAAAGACCCCATGCAGGGATGGAGCGACCCCATCAAGCTGAACTTCGAGGGCATCGACCCGTCCATCTTCTTCGATGAGGACGGCAAGGCCTATGTGGTACACAACGACGCGCCGGACAAGGGCAAGGAACGCTACGAAGGCCACCGCGTCATCAAGGTGTGGGAATATGACCTGGAGAAGGACCAGGTGATTGCCGGCACGGACAAGATTATTGTGGACGGCGGTACGGACATCAACAAGAAACCCATCTGGATTGAGGCTCCCCACCTCTACAAGAAGGACGGACGCTACTACCTGATGTGTGCCGAAGGCGGTACGGGCGGCTGGCACAGCGAAGTGATTTTCATGAGCGACAGCCCCAAAGGCCCCTTCAAGCCGGCTCCCTCCAACCCCATCCTGACCCAGCGCTACTTCCCGCAGAACCGTGCCAACAAGGTGGACTGGGCCGGTCATGCCGACCTGGTGAAGGGCCCGGACGGCAAGTACTACGGCGTGTTCCTGGCCATCCGTCCCAACGAGAAGGACATGGTGAACTCCGGCCGCGAGACCTTCATCCTGCCGGTTGACTGGAGCGGCACGTACCCCGTATTCGAGAACGGACTGGTGCCGATGGACTGCAAGCTGAAGATGCCTGCCGGCGTGGAGAACAAGACGGGCAAGGACGGCTTCTTCCCCAACGGAAACTTCAAGTTCGAGGATAACTTCACCGCCGAGAAGCTGGACTACCGCTGGATTGGCATGCGTGGTCCGCGCGAGGACTTTATCTCCATCGCCAAGAAGGGCGGATTGCAGATTACTCCGTTTGCCACCCAGATTAAGGAAGTGAAGCCCATCTCCTCGCTGTTCTACCGCCAGCAGCACAGCCACTGCACGGTTTCCACTACCCTGAAGTTCAAGCCTGCTTCGGAGAACGAGCTGGCCGGCCTGGCCTGGTACCAGAGCGAACGCTTCAACTATGTGTTCGGCGTGACGAAGAAAGATAAGGAATACATGCTGGTACTTGCCAGAACCGAGAAGGGCAAGACGACCATCCTGGCATCGACCCCCATTGACGTGAAGGAACCCATCACCCTGCAGGCACAGGCCAAGGGCAACGACTACCGCTTCTTCTACTCGGTGAACGGTGGCGAACGGATTAACCTGGGCGGCATCGTTTCGGGCGACATCCTTTCTACCAACGTGGCTGGCGGATTTACAGGCAGCCTGATTGGTCTGTATGCTACTTCAGCCAACGACATTCTTCCTTAATGATGATGAAACTTAATAGTTTGTATTTTTCGCTTCTGCTTCTGGTGTCCTTTTTCGGATACCGGGCAGAAGCCTCTGAAAAGCAGGTGGCAGA
This sequence comes from uncultured Bacteroides sp., assembly GCF_949298305.1. Classification (GTDB taxonomy): domain Bacteria; phylum Bacteroidota; class Bacteroidia; order Bacteroidales; family Bacteroidaceae; genus Bacteroides. Next base: position 38,084 of record NZ_CASFWU010000010.1, read on the forward strand.
CAGCACAGTGTTTGTCAACCCGATGATGTGGGCCGATGTCCCCGATCCGGATGTGATTCGTGTGGGCGACGACTTTTATATGGTCAGCACCACCATGCACCTCATGCCCGGCGCGCCTGTGATGAAGTCCAAGGACCTGGTCAACTGGGAAATCGTCAGCTACGTGTTCGACAAGCTGACGGACGGCCCCAAGTACGACCTGCTGGAAGGTACCGCTTACGGACGCGGGCAGTGGGCTACCTCCATCCGCTACCACAACGGTAAGTTCTATCTCTACTTCTCGCCCAACGACCAGCCCTATCGGGGCTATGTCTATACGACGACCGACCCTGCCAAGGGCTGGACTCTGGAGGCGCGTACGCCGCACTTCCACGACGCCTCCCTCTTCTTCGACGACGACGGCAAGGTCTACGTGTTCTACGGCACGGGCGAACTGCGCGAGCTGAAGAGCGACCTGTCCGACGTGCAGCCGGGCGGTCTGCAAATCAAGACTTTTGAACGCGACGCCTCCGAGAACGGCCTGCTGGAAGGCAGCCGTGTCATCAAGCACGACGGCAAGTACTACCTGCTGATGATTTCCTGGCCCAACGGCGGCAAGCGCCGTCAGGTCTGCTACCGGGCCGACAAGATAGAAGGTCCCTACGAGAAGAAGGTGATTCTGGAGAGCGATTTCGGTGGCTTCCCCTACGTGGGCCAGGGCACCATTGTGGACGATGCCAAGGGCAACTGGTACGGTGTCATCTTCCAGGACCGTGGCGGAGTGGGCCGTGTGCTCACGCTGATGCCCTGCCGTTGGATTGACGGCTGGCCCATCCTGGGCGACGAGAACGGCCGTGTGCCCCTGACGATGAAGAAACCCGTGCAGGGCTGTCCGGAGATTCCGTTGGTGGTGAGCGATGCTTTCGACAATAGCAAGCTGAAACTGAACTGGCAGTGGAACCACAATCCCGTGGACAATGCCTGGTCGCTGACCGAACGTCCGGGATTCCTGCGTCTGAAGACCAGCCGCGTGGTTGACAACCTCTACCTGGCTCCCAACACGCTGACCCAGCGCATGGAGGGCCCGCAGTGCAGCGGCGTTGTTGCCATGGACCTCTCGCACATGAAGGATGGTGACGTGGCCGGCTTTGCGGCCTTCAACGGCCATTCCGGCCTGCTGTCCGTCTCGATGGAGGGCAGCAAGAAGTACCTCACCATGTCTACCAACGTGGTGGACCTGCGCGACCAGGACAAGGCCGTGCTGGGTGTGGATGTGGAAGAGAAGGAGCGTGTGGAGCTGGATGCTTCCGTGGTCTATCTGCGCATCGACGCCGACTTCCGCCCGGGCAAGGACATCGCCACTTTCTATTACAGCACGGACAACACCAACTGGAAGAAGATTGGTGCCGACTTCAAGATGATTTTCGACTATCGGAAGTTGTTCATGGGCACCAAGTTCGCCATCTTCAACTATGCCACCAAGGCTCTCGGCGGCTATGTGGATGTGGATTCTTTCGACTACAAGCGTACGAAGAACACGGCGGAATAAAGAGGTTGTCGGGGTGTTGAATACCCGTACAATTCTTAATGTTATTCACCACAGATTACTCGGATTGGCACAGATTAGGGAAAATAAGTCTGTGAGAATTTGGGCAATCTGTGGTGATTCTTTTATGGATGTCTCTACAGCGTGGATGTATTCAAGCCGCCCCCGCCCCTACACGTATTTTTTGTTGTAGGGACGCACCACGGTGCGTTCTTACGGCGGAAACTTGAATTAGTTAGCCGTGGGAGTCAGCATCGGCCCGATAATCTCCCACAGCCCCATGTAGCGCATGATGAATTCCATGCCGCCAAGTACATGGCTGGGCATGGTGAGGTCTGTCAGTGTGGAGTTGCCCCAGATGGCGTGGGCGCTTACCGCATTGCTGTAAGGTACAAAGTCGTCCAGCGGCGAGTGGAAGAGGTTGAAGGCGGTCTGCGGCTGTGTGGCGGCGTTTACCAGTGAGTTCTTCCGCAGGGCGTTGATAATTGCCAATACGTCGGCGTTGCCGTTGAAGTCGGGGGCGGCGAAGAAGTCGGGGTGCACCACCTGGGTGATGTCCGTGCCCAACGCTGCGTGCCATTGGGACAGGGGAGTGGTGGAGAACATTTGGTTCAGGCCTTTCTCAATGACGACCGGCGCATACAGGTTCTCGTCGCTCACGTTGAGCTGTTCGCCGTAGGCCATGCCGCGTATCAGGTAGGGCAGGTAGCCGCTGCGCGGATAGGATTCCGGTATTCCCTCTTCGGTGAGGAATGCTTGCAGCAGGTTTTCCAGGTCGTACGGACCTCCGCCGGCCCATACTTTGCGAAGGCTGCTGCCCAGTCCGCGGCTTTCCAGTTCCAGTTGGGTGGCCATGGTGGCCTGTCCGCCTTGTGAGTAGCCCAGCAGTTCGAGGTCATCGTCCGTTTCGGCAATCTCCTTGTAGCGCAGGTACTCGCGGGCGGCCTCTATCATGTCGGCGCAGGCTGTTCCCGTCAGCTTGGCGTGCAGGTAGGGATGCTGGCGGTCTGCGGTACGGCTGGCTCCGTATCCCAGATAGTCTGCCATGACAACGATGTGCTTGCTCACCACCGGCATCATTTCGTAGTAGAAGAGTTGCTCCGAAGGTGCTTCCTCGATGTCGAGTGTGCCGTGCTGGATGCTGAGCAGATGGTCGTAGGAAGTGGTCCCGCTGGGGATGGCCACTACGCCCGATGCCGTGACGTCGTTGCCGTCGACTCCGGTGGTGGTGTAAGTGATGGCGGCCACATCCACGTCGCACAGCAGTCCGCTAATCAGTGCCTCCGGCAAGTCGATGTCCTGTGAGGCAGCGTAGTTCACCACCATTTCCGTTATTTCACTTTTGCTGATGTGTTTCTCGGCCGTGACTCCTGTCAGATACTGGTTGCTGACGGGTGGTTCCTGTTCCGGTGTGTCCTCGTTGCTACAGGCGCTGAAGAATGCCAGCATCAGCAACAGACTCAGAAGTTTGTTAGTCATGTTACGGTTCATTTCTGTTCTTTTATAGGTTAGTTGATAATAGTGGATAAAAGTCTGTCGGTTTTGTCATGTCTGCTGACGAATGCTTTTGATGGGAAGCATTGCCATGGTCCCTACCAGATATGGGCACAAAGGTATCAAAAGATGGGATATGTCTGCCCTTTTGTGCAGACTTTTTGCAGTTCCGTCTGTAAATCTGTGTTCGGGTGGGGGAGAAGAAACGGGGAGTCGGGCCGGGGATGCTGCGGTAGCGGCTCCCCCCGGCTTAACTCCCCGTTTTCCTTACTATGGGCGGTGGCGGATAGTCTTTTCCGCTTCGTGCTATCTGTCCAGACTGGCTTCCGTCAGTATCACCCCGTCCATCATGCGGATGATGCGGCGGGCCTCGCGGGCGTTCTCCTCGGAGTGGGTCACCATGACCACCGTGGCGCCGTCGGCATTGAGTTCCTTCAGCAGGGACATCACTTCGTTGCCGTTGGCCGAGTCGAGGTTACCCGTCGGCTCGTCGGCCAGGATGATTTTGGGGTTGGTGACGATGGCGCGGGCAATGGCCACACGCTGCTGCTGGCCGCCGCTGAGCTGCTGCGGATAGTGCTCGGAGCGATGGGCTATCTGCATGCGGTCCAGTGCACGGTTCACGCGCTCCACCCGTTCGCGGACGGATACGCCGGCATAGAGCAGGGGCAGTTCAACGTTCTCGAACACCGTCAGTTCGTCTATCAGGTTGAAGCTCTGGAAGACGAATCCCAGGTTGCCGTTGCGCAGGTCGGTGCGGTCGTTCTCTTTCCATCGGGACACTTCCTGCCCCATGAACCACAGTTCGCCCGAGGTGGGATTGTCCAGCAGGCCGATGACGTTGAGCAACGTGGACTTGCCACAGCCCGACGGGCCCATGATGGCTACAAACTCGCCCGGATGTATCTCCAGGTTCACTTCGTTCAATGCGGTTGTCTGCACGCTTTCGGTGCGGAATATTTTGGTCAGATTAATGGCTTTGATCATATTAGATATTCTGAGCCTCACCCCCGACCCCTCTCCCAAGGAGAGGGGGGGAGTAGAAGCGTTGTTTTTAAGGGTTAGACATTGTTTTAATGGTTAGACATTTTATCCAATATATTATATATGTGTACATCCACCCTCCTCCCCCTCTCTTTGGGAGAGGGGGTCGGGGGGTGAGGCCCTTTACTCGTATCTCAACGCCTCCACCGGGTTCTGCGACGCCTTGCGCCACGTCTGCCCCACGACCGTCAGCAACGTGATGGCCGCCGTCAGCAGGCCGGCCAGCAGGAAGAGCCACCAACTGATGGGTGTCTGATAAGCAAACTCACTGAGCCAGCTGCGCATCAGCCAGTAGCCTATAGGGCACGCCACAATGAAGGCAATACCCACCCACACCAGGTACTCGCGGCAGAACATACGCACGATGCGGTCGGAGTGCGCGCCGTTCACCTTGCGGATGCCGAACACACCCATTACGGCAATGAGGATGGCCAGCACGGTGAAGAACAGCAACATACGGCTCTGCTGATGCTCGCTGGCATAGCTTTGGTTCAACTTATCGGAAAAGAACTGATAATTGAAATCCTTGATGAAGGCATTGTCGCGCGCGGCAAACTCCTCGAACTTCTCCTTGATGAAGGCCAACGTCTGCTGCCGCCGTTCGGGGGCTATCTTGATGTACAGATAGCTCAGAGCTTCGGGGTTGTACCAGATGTAGGCAGGCTTGATTTGCTCGCGCATGGACTGGAAGTTGAAGTCCTTCACCACGCCCACGATGCGTAGCGGCATTCCCCACTCCGAACGGATTTCCAGCCCGATGGGGTCGGCCACCTTCATGGCATGCCAGGCTGTCTCGTTGATGACGGCGGTCTTGGTCTCCCCCTGGTTCCAGTAGTTGTTGAAGTCGGCATCCATCAGTTCTCCCTTCACCAACTGCATGCCGAAGGTCTTCACGAAGTCGCCGTCGGCCCACAGCTGCACCATGCGCAGAGAGTCGGTGCGACCGTCCACATCGGTCCACTCCACTGGTTTCCCATCCTTGTAACTGGTGCCTTCGCCGAAGCTCTCGATGGGCGACGACATGGTGACGCCTTTGATGTCGGGATTGCGCAAGAGCTCCTGCTTGAAGTCGCCTACGTTGTACCACAGGCTGGTATAAATGCAAACAATGTTTTCCTTGTCCAGCCCCATGTCCTTGTTCTGCATGTAGTGCAGCTGCTTGAAGACGATGCCCGTCAGCAACATCAGCACCAGGGCGATGACAAACTGCACGCACACCAGTCCGCGTATCAGCCCGCCCTTGCGCCCCGTCTTACGCCCGCCCTTGAAGGCCAGCAACGGATTGACAGACGAGAGATAGAAAGCCGGATAGCTGCCTGCCAGACAGCCCACGCCCACAATGCCGAACAGGCTGTAGAGCACCACGCTCCAACTCGCCTCCAGTCGCAGGTTGGTCTCCATCACCCGGTTGAATAGGGGCAGCGTCAGCTCGGTCAAGGCCAGCGCCAGCAGCAGGGCGATGCACGCCTGTACCATCCCTTCGGACAAGAATTGCCCGATGAGCACGCGGCGTTTGGCTCCCGTCACCTTGCGCACGCCCACCTCCTTGTAGCGCAGCGAGGCACGGGCGGTGGAGAGGGTGGTGAAGTTGAACGCTCCCATGAAGATGATGAGCACCGCCAGGGCGATGAACAAATAGACGGTAGCCAGGTTGCCGTGCTTCTTCACGTCGGGGTCGGCAAAGCGGGTATGCAGATAGATGTCGTGCAGGGGCTGGAAATTGAGGCGCACATTCTTCTCGCCACGGTCGGCCGGCAGGCGGCTCATGGCCTGCGCCTCGCTGCGGAGCAGGGCCGCACCGTCCTTCATCTTGACATAGACGTGCATACTTTCTCTGAAGGTATCCCAATCGATGTTCATGGCTCCTCTGCCATACGCCTCCATCGGCTTGGCCAGCTCGAAGCGGATGTGGCTCTTGCGGGGAATGTCCACCACGGCCACCACCGTATAGACGTCGTTGATGAAGTCGCCGAACGAATAGGTCAGCTTCTGCCCGACGGCCGTGCCCCGAACTTGCGGGCCAGTTCGGTGGAGACGACCACGTTTCCGGGGTTGTCGTTGATGCGTTGGGGGTTGCCTTCCACCACGGGGAAGGTGAAGAAGCGGAAGAAGGTGCTGTCCACGTAAGTTTCCGTTGCCGTCATCTTCTTTCCGTCCTCTGTCTCGTAGGAGTGCCGGTCGCCGTACTTGATGGCCGTCGCGTCCTCCACCTGCGGGAACTTCTGCCGGAAGGTGGTGGTAAGCGTGCGCGGCAGGCGGGGCGACTCCTTGATTTCTCCGCCCGCCTCGCGACGAAGCTCCGTCACACGGTAGATGCGGTTGCCGTCGCGGAAGCAGTCGTCGTGCGTCAGTTCGTCCACCACCCACAGGTAGATGAGGAAGGCAGCCGTCAGGCCCAGCACAAAGCCCATCAGGTTGATGGAGGAGAACAGCAGACTCCGGCGGATGAGCCGAAGCGCTACTTTGATGTAATGTCTCAGCATAATTCGGTATTTATTCAGGTTCTACAAATATACGGTTTCTCTCGCTCCCGTCAAGGTTCTGCCCTGTCGGGTCGCCGCCTTTGCTTGCCCAAGGTGCCACCTTTCCCCGCCTGAGGCGCTACCTTTGGTAGAAATAAAAGCCTTTCATTTGAAAATTAAAAGGCTTTTAATTGGTAATTAAAAGGCTTTCATTTGTGCATTAAAAGGCTTTTAATTTTCAGATAAAAGGCTTTTAATCTATACAAAGGTACGACCATGGACTGGGAAAGGTGGCACCCTGTCCCGGCAAAGGCTGCACTCCGGGGTCAGTCCATCCGTATGATTACCAGCTCGTTGTCATCTACTTGGCTGCTTAGGGGCAGGTCGGGCAGCATCTCCTTCAGCCGCTTTCCTTTGTAGAGGATGGCGGCCCGACGGCCTGCCGTCAGCGTGGGCAGGAGGGAAATGTCCGTACCCTCCACCCGGAAAGGCAGGTCGGCGTAGGTGTACCGGTTCTCCTTGTCCCGCTTGCCGGGCAGGCTGAAGAAGTCGCCCGTCCGCTTGTCGTAGACCAGGGTATGGAGCGTCACCGTCCCCCGGCTGCGGGCGTCGGGCGTATTGTAGCCGCCGGACAGTTCAATCAGCAGATGCCGTTCCGTCTCCACCCAGTTCTCTATCAGGTAATATCCGTCGAGGCTGTTCTTCAGGCTGCCTGTCACGTACTTGCCCGTGGGGCGCTTCAGCGTGCCGAAGTCCAGCCGCCAGACGGCCCGGAGCGTGGAGGCGTCCGCCAGCTCGTAGACGGTGTCGTCGTATGCCATGCGCAGGCGTGTCTTCCCTTCGTATTCATAGATGTCGGTGTCCTCCCCGTTGCGGTAGGTGGAGGTGGGCGTGTAGTCCTCGTCGTCGTTCACCGTGAAGCGGCACAGCGTGTCGCCCTTCTGCCCGAAGGTGCAGAGTCGCGAGCTGAAAGGTTCGGTCATCAGCCAGCCGCCTTCCGTCACGCCGAAGGCGCTGCCCTGCGTCCTGGTGATGGGCAGCTTGCCGGGCAGTTGGTCGGGTGTCCACGGCTCGGAGGCTTCTACCAGTATGTCCCAGGGCAGGGTGGCGACGGCGTACTCGTAGCCGCCGGACTTTCCCTGCTCCGTCTTGCCTCCATAGAGGCCGCGGAGCTGGCGGGCGGACGGGTCGTAGCCCACGCTGCGGAGGGTGCGGTTCATGCGCATGCCATATCCGGTCTGTCCGTTACTCATCTTCATTTCGCTGATTTCCACGTCGTTCTCGAAGAGTACCTTGCGCAGCTTCATGTCCTTGTCCAGCAGGCAGATGCCTTCGTAGTCCGTCAGCATCCAGCCGCCGTCCACGGGCGTCAGCCGGGCTCCGAGGCCACGTCCCTCGTAGCCGGTGGGATGGAAGGAGAGGGTGCCCAGTGCGTTGGGTTGCAACTGGCGCACATCCTTCAGGGCGGCGGGCACGTTGAGCACCTTGGCACCCGTGCGGACGATGGTGGCCCGGTGCTTGATGCCTGCGGGCGGGCGGTAGTCGGCTGCAAAGGTGTCCAGACTGGCGGCAGCCCGTTGGCGCATGGCCTCCTGTCCGATGGCCTTCGCCTCCAGTTCGGCCACCGCTTCCTCGCGGCTCATGCCCGGGCGGCGCTGCCCGCACGAGGCCGCCACAGCCGTCAGAGACAGGGCCGTCAGTAGTAAAACGAGTTTGTTCATCACGATATACATTTATTCCATAGAAGGCAGGACAACATCCGTGCCAAACCGCCAAACGATTATTCGTCAGTAGGTTAACGGCGGAGGCGGGGATGGAAAACGTACGATTCCGTACACCAATCGCACGCTGGCGTACAGTGTTTATCGGAAAAGAATGCGTATCTTTGGGGCACCACAGCGGACACAGAGTTACACGGAGTTCTTTTATGGAAACTCTTATTAAACTCTGTGCTACTCTGTGTCCTCTGTGGTGAACCCCCAAGCCCCCATGAAACAAGGAAAGATACTCATCGTAGACGACAACGAAGACATCCTCTTCACCCTGAAGATGCTGCTGCGCCCGCTGGCCGAACAGGTGACTACCCTCGACGACCCGCGCGAGATGCTGCCCCTGCTGTCGCGCGTCCGCCACGACGTCGTCCTGCTGGACATGAACTTCCGCCGCGACGCCGTCAGCGGACGCGAAGGCTTTGCCTGGCTGGAGGAGATATTGAAACTCGACCCACAGGCAGTGGTCATCTTCATCACCGCCTACAGTGATACGGAGAAAGCTGTGCAGGCTATCAAGCAGGGAGCCACGGACTTCATCCCCAAGCCCTGGCAGAACGACAAACTGCTGACCACCGTATCTGCGGCCCTGCAACTCAGCTTCAGCCGACACGAGGTAACAGTGCTGAAAGAACAAAAGAAGACCCTTGAACAACGTGCCGAAGCGCTGGCCACGCCTGCCGAACCGACACGCATCATCGGCGAGTCGGCCGCCATGCAGGCACTGCTGCAAACCGTGCGCAAGTGCTCGGACACCGATGCCAATCTTCTGCTCTTGGGCGAAAACGGTACGGGCAAGGACCTGCTGGCCCGCTACATCTACGAGCAGTCGCCCCGTCACAGTAAGCCCTACGTAGCCATCGACTTGGGCAGCATCCCCGAACCCCTGTTCGAGAGCGAGCTGTTCGGCTACGAGAAGGGTGCCTTCACCGATGCCCGCCGCTCCAAGCCGGGACGCATGGAGGCCGCCGCGGGCGGCACGCTCTTCCTGAACGAGATAGGCAACCTCAGTCTGCCCATGCAGGCCAAACTGCTCTCCGTCATCGAGCAGCGGCGTGCCTCGCGCCTGGGTTCCACGACCACTTATCCCGTGGACGTACGGCTGATATGCGCCACCAACACCGACCTCTATGCCGCCATCGACCGACGCGAGTTCCGTCAGGACCTCCTCTACCGCATCAATACCATCGAATTGCGTCTGCCTCCTCTGCGCGAACGGGGCGACGACCTCTTCCTGCTGGCCGACTTCTTCGTGCAGCGCTAGTTGCAGCAATACCGCTGGCCGGGCAATGTGCGCGAGCTGGAGCATGCCGTGGAGCGGGCAGTCATCCTTGCCTCCGGACCGATGCTGGCCGCACGCGACTTCCACTTGCAAAGCCGCCTGACGCACGAGCCGCCTGACGGGAAGGAGCGATACAACCTGGAGCGCATCGAGCGCGAAAGCATCGACGAGGTGCTCCGCCTGTGCAACGGAAACATCACCCTGGCCGCCGAGATGCTGGGCATCACGCGGACGTCGCTGTACAGAAGGATTGAGAAGTATAAATTGTAATGAATAAGGAGTAAAAGGGAGTTAGAAGGAGTTATCGCCCGCTTTGGCGGGCTTGGGAGTTAGAAGCCGATAGAACTGGTGACGATTATCGGATTGTCAGGCAAGGGTATCGGCCTCTGACTCCTTCTAACTCCCTTTTACTCCCTCTAACTCCCATAACGAATAAAGATATGACCACCCACTGGCCCCGTACCCCCCTGCTGCTCACCGCCGCCCTGCTGGCCTCGTGCCTCCTCACGGCCTGGATGGCCGTACACGGTTTCTACATCAATATGTGCCTGGCGGCTCTGCTGACGCTGGGCGTTGCCTGGGCCGTCTGCCGCTACATGCGGCGCACATCCCGCCTCATGGAGCGGTTTGTGCAGTCGGTGCGCTACTCCGAGTTTCCCGAAGCCTTTGCGCAGGGCGAGGGAGGCAGTCGTGACTCCTTGCCGCCGGGCTTGCTGGCGAGCATGCAGGATGCCTTGGAGCACTATCGCGCCAACCTGCAGCGACAGGAAGGACGCCTGCTCTACTTCCAGGCACTGGCAAACCATATCGACACCGCCGTACTGGTCTATACGCCGCAGGGCTGCATCGAATGGAAGAACGAGGCCGCTACCCGCCTGCTGGCCACCGCCGTGGACGAACGGCAGGAAAGCACCTGGGTGCTGAAGGCTCCGAAGACCGTGGACGACCTCCGCCACTTCCACCCCGAACTGCCCCGCCTTTTGCGTGACTTGCGTCCCGGCTCGTTACATGTGATACAGGTTCGCCAACAGGCAGAAGAAACGCAGTTGGCCCTGTCGGGCATGGAGTTTATTCTGCAAGGAAGAAAACTGGTCATCGCCAGCCTGAAGAATATCCGTTCGGCACTGGACAGCCAGGAGACACTGGCCTGGCAGAAGCTGATACGGGTGCTGACCCACGAAATCATGAACTCCGTCACCCCCATCATTTCCCTGGCCGAACTGTTAGGCAAGCAGGTGGACGGGCTGGAAGGCAGCGGGCAGGACAAGGAGGACATGCGGCAGATGCTGGCCACCATTGCCCGCCGCGGACAGGCCCTGACGCGCTTCGTAGGCAGCTACCGCGAGGTGTCCCGCTTGCCCCAACCCCTGTTGCAGCCGCTCGACGCCACTGCGCTGTTGGAAGACGTCCTCCGCTTCATGCAGAGCGCCGACAACGATTTGCACCTCACCCCTCCGCCCGCTCCCCTCCGCCTGCTGGCCGACAAGGGACAGGTGGAGCAGGTGCTCATCAACCTGATAAAGAATGCCCGTGAGAATGACGCCCGCCGCATCATGCTTTCGGCAGGTGTCACCCCCACGGGCCGTATCTTTCTCCGTGTGACGGACAACGGAACGGGCATCGAGCCCGAGGTGCAGGAACGCATCTTCATCCCCTTCTTCACCACCAAGCCGGGCGGTTCGGGCATCGGGCTTACGCTGGCCCGTCAGATTATGCTTCGTCACGGCGGTAGCATCGACGTGCGCTCCTGTCCGGGCAAAGGCAGCACCTTCACCTTGCTGTTTCCGTATTACTGATTCAGTTTTCCATTGCCTGGAACTTACGGCTCACCTTCAGCAGGTTCACCGCGTAGGTAACGATGTTCTGTGCCTCCTGAATCATGGTCAGGTAGACCATGCTCACCTTGATGCTGCCCGTCTGGTTCTGGATGCGTTGCAGTTCTTCGCGCTTCAGGTGGGACAGCTGTCCGTTCAGGTCGTTGGCCTTGCGTATCTCGGTCTCCATGCCTGCGTAGTTGTTGTCCTCTATGCGCTGGCGGCAGATTTGCAGCAGGTTGGTGATGTCCTCCGTCACGTCGGCGAACTCGCCCTTCTGGATGGCATCCAACGGCATGAAGTTGTTGTCCACATGCTCCAGGCAAGGTTCACACAGACGGCCTACGCTGTACACCAGTTCGCTGGCAAAGTCGTTGCCCTGGTAGTAGTAGAGGCCTTTCTCCAGCACCGTGTTGTTGTCCAGGCGGCACATGGCCAGCGTGCCCGTGCGCTTCATCTGCTTCACCAGCTGCTTCTCGAACTTCACGGCTCCCATGGAGCGGCGCAGTCCGCGCAGGTTCTCGTGCAGGAAGGAGGTACCTGTACGCTCAAAGTTCTCCTGGGTGAACTCCAGTATCTTGGCCAGTTCCTCGCGGGTATGCTTGCGCAGCAGGTTCAGCACTTCGTCGTTGTCTGTGCTTTGCATCAGCTGCTTGATGGTTTCGTTGCCTTTCTCTTTCTCCTTGCGCTTCTTGTACATCACCTGGCTGCGCACCAGCATGAATACGGCCAGGGCAATGAGCAGGATGATGGCGGTGGTGCCGCCGAAGTAGACGATGAGCGTCACGAAGAAGCAGATGGTGAAGGCTGCACCAGCCGTGATGAACCAGCCGCCGATGACGCTGAGCACACCCGTGATGCGGAAGACGGCCGAGTCGCGACTCCAGGCACGGTCGGCCAGCGAGGTACCCATGGCTACCATGAAGGTGACGTAGGTGGTGGAGAGGGGCAGTTTCAGCGAGGTACCCAAGGCAATGAGCAGGCCGGCCAGCACCAGATTGACGGAGGCACGCACCAGGTCGAAGGCGGCGCCGTCGGCAATGATGGCTTCGTCCTTGCGGAAGCGGGTGTCTATCCAACGCTTGCCGCTTTCGGGTACGATTTTGGAGATGCCGTTGGCCAGCGTCATGCTGAAGCGAACCAGTGTGCGGGCTATTGGGGTACTGCCGAAGTTCTCCTCTCCTTCGTCCTGACGGGAGAGGTCGACGGAGGTCTTGATGACGTTGTGTGCCTTCTTCGAGGTGCAGAGGGCATAGACCATGATGACACCCGCGCCGAAGAGGAAGTACCACGGCGTCTTGGCGGGGCCCAGCAGGGACGACATCAGGAAACCGTCCACTCCGCTGCCTGTCCCGTTGGCCATGTAGTCGGTATAGGCCGAGAATCCGGCAAGGGGCACACCGATGAAGTTCACCAAGTCGTTGCCCGCAAAGGCCAGTGCCAATGCAAAGGTACCCATCAGCACCACTACCTTGAACACGTTGACCTTCAGCCAGTGGAGTATCTGCATCAGGATGGTGAAGACAACAAAGAATACGACAATCAGCATGCCGGTGTTGTCTTGTATCCAGTGCTTGTATTCGGCAGTCATGAAGGAGCTGTCCTTCAGACCCTTGATGAGCATGAAATAGATGATGGAAGTGGCGGCGATGCCTCCGAACAGGGCAATGCTGTACTTCATCTTCTTCTCATAATTGAAGGTGAAGACGATGCGGGCCAACCATTGCACCAACATACCGAAGAAGAAGGCGATGGCCACCGAGACAAAGATACCCATGATGACGGACAGGGCTTTGTCGGTGTTGATGAGGTCCCCCAAACCCAGCGTATCGCTGCCATAGACCTTGATGAGCGCCAGCGCAAACGTACCGCCCAGCAGCTCGAAAACCATCGAGACGGTGGTGGAGGTGGGCATACCCATGGTGTTGAACACGTCCAGCAGGACGACGTCCGTCAGCATGACCGCCAGCAGAATACACATAATCTCCGCAAAGTAGAAATGCTGCGGCTGGTAGATGCCGTGTCGTGCAATGTCCATCATGCCGTTGGAGAGTGCCGCTCCGATGAAGACGCCGACGCCGGCAATGAACAGCATGGTCTTGAACGAGGCCGCCTTGGCTCCTACGGCCGACTGAAGAAAATTGACCGCGTCGTTGCTGACACCCACCACCAGGTCGAATACCGCGAGGATGAACAGAAAGACAACGATACCTAAGTAGATTGTTTCCATGACAAATATGAATTTTATTTCTGGGTGCAAAGGAACGGGATTCGTGTTGCAGCAGAATGTCATACATGTTACAACCGTGTTACAAATGCAGGGTTGCACACGGCAGGGCAGGCCGCAGCCTTGTATCTTCCAAAATTCCTCATCCGCTATTCTTCATTCTTCGTTTAATCCATTATCTTTGCAGGTGTTGAACAGTAAAATACGTTGCACCATGAAATATCCCATCGGAATACAGAGCTTTGACCGCATCATTGAGGACGGTTATGTTTATGTGGACAAGACTGCCCTAATCTATAAACTGACGCACGACGGAAGCATTTATTTCCTGAGCCGTCCGCGCCGCTTCGGCAAGAGCTTGCTGGTATCCACCCTGGAGAATTACTTTGAGGGCCGCAAGGAGCTGTTCAAGGGGCTGGCCATCGAGGGGCTGGAGAAGGAGTGGGGGACTTACCCTGTATTTCATGTGGACTTCAACAGCACCAATTTTACCAATCCGGGCGAGCTGGAGAAGAAGATTGACTTCCTGGTGTCGGAGTGGGAAAAGAAGTACAGTCTGCCCTGCCGTAAGGACGAGCTGGGCCGCGGCGACCGCTTTGCGGAAGTGCTGCGCGCCGTCCACGAACAGACGGGCCGTCGCTGCGTGGTGCTCATCGACGAGTACGACAAGCCGATACTCGACGTGCTGGATGTGGATGAAGAGTTGGAAGACCGGCACCGCAACGTTCTGAAGAGTTTCTACTCCGTGTTCAAGGCTGCCGACAGCCACCTGCGGTTCGTGCTGCTGACGGGGGTGACCAAGTTTTCGCAGGTGAGCGTGTTCAGCGGCTTCAACCAGCCGGACGACATCAGCATGAGCACCGACTACGAAGCCCTGTGCGGCATCACGCAGGAGGAGCTGGAGCAGTATTTTGCCGAACCCATCGCACGGATGGCGGGGGAATACAGCACTACGGTGGAGGATATGAAGGTACGCCTGAAAGCACAGTACGACGGCTATCACTTCAGTAAACGCCTGACGGACATTTACAACCCCTTCAGTCTGCTCAATGCCATGAAGAATTACAGCCTGGACAATTACTGGTTCCGTTCGGGCACGCCCACCTATCTCATCCGCCTGCTCTCCCACTTCGACGAGAACCTCAACGAACTGACCGGCAAGTTCTACCCCATGGAGGAATTCATCGACTACAAGGCCGACGTGGAGAAGCCGCTGCCCATGATTTACCAGAGCGGCTACCTCACCATCAAACAATACGACATCCTCTTCAACACCTTCCTGCTGGACTTCCCCAACAACGAGGTGAAGAACGGCTTCCTCACCATGCTGGCCTCATCCTACCTGAAGCCGGCCGAAAACACTTCCTCGTGGGTGAGGGATGTGGTCATTGCCATGCGTGGCGGCGAGGTGGAGAAGCTGCGCACGCTGTTCACCTCTTTCCTGGCCAGCATTCCCTACACCATGCGGCGCAAGGAGGGCGAGGCCGAGCGCGAACGCTACTTCCAATATACCTTCTACCTGATTATGCGTCTCATCAGTGTCTATACTGTCTACTTGGAGAAAGTGCAGAGCCAAGGACGGGTGGACTGCGTTGTGGAGACACCGCAATACATCTACGTCTTCGAGTTCAAGCTGGACGGAACGGCGGCTGAGGCCCTGCGGCAGATTCAGGAAAAGGGTTATGCGCTGGAGTACTCTGCCGACACGCGCAGGGTGTATCAGGTGGGAGCCGCTTTCTCGTCCGAGACGGGCAGCATCAGCGACTGGGAGGTCGTCTGACGGAAGTGCTTCTTTCACGCCATTCTTTTTCTACACGCTTTGCTGCTTGTTCTTCAAGTATTCATAGAAAGTATATTGCGAGCGCACCTTTTCCTTCTGCGGGTGGGGTGACTTCCAGCAGTTGCGCAGTTGGTCGTCCACCAGACAGGCCTTCCGCTTGTCGGCCAGCTGGATGGCCAGCATGTCGGAGAGTTCCTGCTTCAGGTCGGCGTCCAGGATGGGCGTGACGGCCTCGATGCGGCGGTAGAGGTTGCGGCGCATCCAGTCGGGCGAGCCCAGGAAAATCTTCGGGTTGCCTCCGTTGCCGAAGTACCAGACGCGGGCGTGTTCGAGGAACGTGTCCACAATGCGGGTCACGCGGATGTTGCGGCTGTATGCCTGTCCGGGGATGAGGCAGCAGATGCCGCGCACGATGAGGTCAATCTCCACGCCGGCCTGCGAGGCTTCGTACAGGCGGTCTATCATGGCGGGGTCTTGCAGGGCGTTCATCTTGAGGATGATGCGCCCTTTTTTTCCGCTTTTGGCCAACTCTATTTCGCGGTCGATGAGGCGGTTCAGTTCGGGTATCAGGTTGAACTGCGCCACCAGCAGACGGCGGAATTTCGGGTTCTGTTTGCCCTGAAGGGTGCGGAACAGGTTGTGCAGGTCGCGCACGATAACGGGGTTGCTGGTGAACAGGCCGCTGTCCGCGTAGAGGGTGGCGGTCTTTTCGTTGAAGTTGCCCGTGCTGATGTAGGCGTACCCGGCCGTCAGGGGAGGCGTCTGCCTGCCTTTGCGCAGCACCAGCGCCACTTTGGCGTGTACCTTCAGTTTGGGGATGCTGTAAATGATGTTGATGCCTGCGTTCTTCATCATTTCGGCGGTGGCCAGGTTGTTTTCCTCGTCGAAGCGTGCTTTCAGCTCCACGAATACCGTCACCTTCTTGCCGTTTTGCGCAGCGGCTATCAGCGTGTTGATGACGGCCGAGTTCTCCGCCACGCGATATTGCGTCACCATGATTTCGCGTACGGTGGGGTCGTGCACCGCTTCGTAGAGGAAGTGGATGAAGTGGTCGAAGGAGTGGTAGGGATAGTGCAGCAGCAGGTCTTTCTTCTCCACGTAACGGAAGATGGACTCACGTTCGTCCAGGTAGGTGAGCTTCATGGGCTGAGGCTTGCGGACGGGACGCACGATGTGGTCGGGATTGGGCAGGTGGCGCAAGTCTTCCAGATTGAGATGCTTGTCGCCCGGCACCAGCTCGCTGCGGTCAATGCGGTAGGCATCTATCAGGAAATCGAGGAAATCGGCCGGCATGGCGCGGTCGTAGACAAAGCGGCACACGGCGCCTATCTTGCGCTTCTTGATTTTTGTCTTCACCTGCTCGATGATTTCGGATGTGTTGGCCGCATCGTCTATCAGGATGTCAGCGTCTCTTGAAATCTTGATGCAATAGCTGCTCTCCACCTCGTAGCCGGGAAAGATGGTGTCCAGATTGGCCTTGATGATGTCCTCAATGAACATCAGGTAGCGGTCGTCCCCCCTGCGTGGCAGTTCGATGAAGCGGGGCACCTTGCTGTAGGGCAGCTTCATCACGAAGTATTCGGGCTGTCGGCGCCCGTCGGCCGGTGAGGGAGACTTGGGGAGCAGGCGCGCGGCCAGATAGAGGCGGTTGTCGCGCAGGAAGGAGACAATCTTTTCCTTGTTGACAGGTACGGGGGCCAGGTAGGGAAATATCTCTTCGCGGAAGAAACGGCGTACAAACTCCTGGTGGAAGGGCTCCACGTTGCGGCTCTGATAGAAAATGATGTGCTGTCGGCGGAGGGCGGGCAGAATCTTCTGTTCGTAGATGCGGATACGTTCCTCCAGCTGGCGGTTCACCTCGCTGTTAATCTCCTCCACCAGTTCGACGGCAGCCTGCACGCTCTCCTCATCGCTGCGGACGGCCCCGCCGGCAATGGCCTTGTGGTCGGCCACACGTATCTTGTAGAATTCCTCCAGATTGGACGAGTAGATGGAGATGAAGTTGATGCGTTCATATAGCGGCAGCGTGCCGTCCTCGGCTTCCATCAATACGCGGTAGTTGAACGACAGCCAGCTGATGTCCCGTTTGAAATATCTGTTTTCCATGAAGATTCAAGTTTGGCGGTTCGCTCCTGTCCGTGGTCCGTTTCCGACATTCTGACAAAAAAAGGTCATTCCGATATAGGAAGGAGCTAAAATCTGACCAAATATAACTACCTTTGTACAAATAAACAAAAGAAAAATGATAAAAATAGGTTTGTTATCGGATACGCACGGCTATTGGGACGAGAAATACCTGCAATACTTCGAGTCGTGTGACGAAATCTGGCATGCGGGCGACATCGGCTCGATGGAGGTTGCCCGGAAGCTGGAGGCTTTCCGCCCCTTTCGGGCGGTTTATGGCAACATTGACGGGCAGGACATCCGCCGCATCTATCCCCAGACCCTCCGTTTCAAGGTGGAGGGGGCGGAGGTGCTGATGAAACACATCGGCGGCTATCCCGGTAAGTACGACCCCTCCATTGCGGGCAGCATCCTCACGCGTCCGCCCAAGCTGTTCATCAGCGGCCACTCGCACATCCTGAAGGTGAAATATGACAAGACGCTCGATTTGCTCCACATCAATCCGGGGGCGGCCGGCAAGTACGGCTTTCACAAAGTGCGCACACTGGTACGTTTTGTCATTGAGGACGGTATGTTCAAGGATTTGGAAGTGGTGGAGCTGGCCGGATAATCTGCTGTCTTGAGTAAACACTCCTCTCTATATGGGGGAAGCTGGTTGCTGGCCGGTACTTTGCATAAATAGTTGTAAACACAAGTGAAATAGCCAATAGAATTGGAAAGTACCATGAGTTTACCGTAAAAAGGAAGTGATAAAGCCGGAGAAGTGTTATATGCTTCCATAGGCTGCCCGCATCGCGTAAAGACGGAGGAGAGGTGGGGTATGGGCATAAAAAAGGAGTACCGCTGTACTCCAACCTTTGTTAACCTTAAATCTAATACTATGAAAAACACGTTGTAAAGGTACGGACTTTCGGGACAATTGCAAACAAAACAGGCGGAAAATGTGATATTCTAACATGTTTTATCGTTTTTGCTTGTATTGTTAACACTTATAAGGGTGTTTGTGTCCGGAGGAGTGTTTGGTCCGTCGT
Organism: uncultured Bacteroides sp.; assembly: GCF_949298305.1. Classification (GTDB taxonomy): domain Bacteria; phylum Bacteroidota; class Bacteroidia; order Bacteroidales; family Bacteroidaceae; genus Bacteroides. The sequence goes on from NZ_CASFWU010000010.1 coordinate 56,636, forward strand.
ATGATTGATTGGGCCGTTGCTTGAATAGTGTTCGGGGCAGAACCGTTAAGGTGCGGGTTGTACTCTCTTTTATTGTCGGCTGATGGGTATTGCTTCACGTTTTTCAGTTTGTTCCGAATATCAGGATAATACTTGCAAAAAGTTGTATTTTGGCGGATTCTGCTGACGCTGACTGTTTGTAGATGGTGTAAAATAGAGGTCGGAAAGACGCCTGTGGGGGGCTTGCTGTCTCCTCCGGGCAAGCGCCGTCCGTCCACGATGCAAGCTTCGTCCGTTCAGAATGCTTGTTCCGTCCGTCCACAATGCTTGTTCCGTCCGTCCACAATGCTTGTTCCGTCCGTCCACAATGCTTGTTCCGTCCGTGCAGAATGCTTGTACGGCTCGTCCAAAAGCCTTGTTCCGGCCTTTGGGAAGGCTGGTTGGCTCCTCTAAAGTGGCTTTGGGAAGCTGTAAAGTGGGTATTTCCCTCCCTCGGAAGCTGTTTTTCTCTCTCTTTCAAATGTAAGGATTTCGCTATCTTGCTGCCATGCTGTTGGTTATGGATTTTTGTTCCCGTTTTTTCGTGCAAGCCGGACAGAAGGCCGAAATAACGGATTCTCACGCATCAGGAAAGTCAAAGTGTCAAAATGTAAATCCGTGGCGATGATGGTGATTGTAATACGAGGGCGGAAGCTGGATGCTGGGAAGTTTATGGACGAGTGCTTGTGCGTATGGTCGATATTTGCAAGTTTGCCTGCCTGGAGAATTGGAGCGGATGGGGATATGGCGTGAAAGTTCCGGAGTTGGGGTATGGACATAAAAAAAGGAGTACCGCTGTACTCCAACCTTTGTTAACCTTAAATCTAATACTATGAAAAACACAGTGCAAAGGTACGCACTTTGGGGTAATCTGCAAATAATTGGATGAAAAACTTTCGATTTGTAACAAGTTTTATCGTTTGTTTGCTGGTTGTTAACATACCGGGCGTCTTTTTTCCTTCTTCTCAATCCTTTTTCTTCGCGGAGGGCCGGCTTTTCGGGGATTGTCCGGCGGGAAAGCAGGGAAGGGGTACGGACTTCCTTTTGCACGGAGGGCCTGCGGAGGGGGAAGGCCCAGGGGGCTGTAATGAAAAAAACAATCGTTTTATTTTGTACTGCATCCGCTTTGCGCTATCTTTGTACCCTGAATAGCAACGAGAGCCGTGGGGCATCGTCCTCCTTCTTATTTTATTCTCCGATTGACAATTTTAAATACAAAGAACTGAAATATGAAAGGAATTATTCTTGCCGGTGGCAGTGCTACCCGACTCTATCCGTTGTCCAAGGCTATCTCCAAGCAGATTATGCCCGTCTACGACAAGCCCATGATTTATTATCCCCTCTCCACACTGATGCTGGCCGGCATCCGTGAGGTGCTCATCATTTCCACCCCGCGCGACCTGCCCATGTTTCGCGAGTTGCTGGGAACGGGCGAGGAGCTGGGCATGTCCTTCTCCTACAAGATTCAGGAAAAGCCTAACGGATTGGCACAGGCCTTTGTATTGGGTGCCGAGTTCCTGAACGGCGAGCCGGGGTGTCTCATCCTGGGCGACAACCTGTTCTACGGACAAGGCTTCTCGGCCATGCTGAAGCGTGCCGCTTCCATCGAGAAGGGTGCCTGCATCTTCGGCTATTATGTGAAAGACCCGCGTGCCTATGGCGTGGTGGAATTTGATGCCGACGGAAAGGCCGTGTCGCTGGAAGAAAAGCCGGCCCATCCGAAGAGCAACTATGCCGTTCCCGGCCTTTACTTCTACGATGCCACCGTCACCGAGAAGGCTGCTGCCCTGAAGCCCTCGGCCCGCGGCGAATACGAGATTACCGACCTGAACCGCCTCTATCTGGAAGAGGGTACGTTGCGTGTGGAGCTCTTCGGACGTGGCTTTGCCTGGCTCGATACGGGCAACTGCGACAGCCTGCTCGAAGCCAGCAACTTCGTGGCTACCATCCAGAACCGTCAGGGCTTCCGCGTGAGCTGCATTGAGGAGATTGCCTGGCGCAAGGGTTGGATAGACTCCGACCAGCTCTACCGCCTGGGCGAACAGCTGGGCAAGACGGAGTATGGCAACTACCTGATGGAGCTGGCTGAATCTCATCGCAACAAATGAGATGAAATCTTATATCGGACAGACTTTTAACTTCAAATTTAGAAACGGATATGAAAACTTATCTTGTGACTGGTGCCGCCGGTTTTATCGGGGCCAATTTCATTAAATATATTCTGGCCAAGCACAGCGACATCAAGGTCGTGATACTGGATGCGCTGACTTATGCAGGCAATCTGGGCACTATTGCCTCAGATATTGACAACGAGCGTTGCATCTTCGTGAAGGGAGACATTTGCGACCTCCGTTTGGCCGACGAGCTGTTCGGCAAGTACAAGTTCGACTATGTGGTGAACTTCGCAGCCGAGAGCCACGTGGACCGCAGCATCGAGAATCCCCAGCTGTTCTTGCAGACCAACATCCTGGGTACGCAGAACCTGCTGGACGCCGCCCGCCGTGCGTGGGTGACGGGCAAGGACGAGCAGGGCTATCCCACCTGGCGCAAGGGCGTGCGCTATCATCAGGTTTCTACCGACGAGGTGTACGGCTCGCTGGGTGCCGAAGGCTACTTCACCGAAACCACTCCGCTCTGCCCCCACAGCCCGTACAGCGCCAGCAAGACCAGTGCAGACCTGGTGGTCATGGCCTACCACGACACCTACAAGATGCCGGTGACCATCACCCGCTGCTCCAACAACTACGGCCCTTATCACTTCCCCGAGAAACTGATACCGCTGATTATCAAGAATATCCTTGAAGGCAAGAAACTGCCTGTCTACGGCGACGGAAGCAACGTGCGCGACTGGCTCTACGTGGAAGACCATTGCAAGGCCATCGACCTCGTGGTGCGCGAAGGCGTGGATGGCGAAGTCTACAACGTAGGCGGCCACAACGAAAAGACCAATCTGGAGATTGTGAAGCTGACCATCGCCACTATCCATCGCCTGATGACCGAGAAGCCCGAATACCGCCAGGTATTGAAGAAGCAGGTGAAGGGCGCCGACGGCCAGATTGATATCAGCTGGATCAACGAAGACCTGATTACCTTTGTCAAGGACCGTCTGGGTCACGACCAGCGTTACGCCATCGACCCCACCAAGATAACCAATGCCCTGGGCTGGTATCCTGAAACGAAGTTCGAGGTGGGCATCGTCAAGACCATCGAATGGTACCTGAACAACCAGGCCTGGGTTGAGGAAGTGACCAGCGGCGACTATCAGAACTACTACGAACGGATGTACGGCAAGCGTTGAGTCCGGTTGCACGGGCCATGCTCTGCGATAACCATACGAACAGCATACGGGGCGAGTTCTCGCTCCGTATGCTGTTCTGTTTATCGTATATTGCAGTTTTGCCGGATTTATGGTCGGCTGGCTCTGAAGGGGCAGGCCGGAAGCCTCGTGTGGCAGGCGCTTTTCTTTACAAAGGTATCCGAATGCCAGTCCGCTTCATAGTCAATCGGTAAAACAGGTTTAAACCCTAAGATGGCTATGTTTGAAACATAACCGTCCTATGTTTTAAACATAGGTCTCCTGTGTTTGAAACATTCTCTGTGTCGGATGCTCGTGTTTCTGTACGTGGAGGCGTATCAGAAATCCAAAGCGGGTAATAATAGCTTACGAATACTGTCTGTCTTCAGTTGGCCAACGCCACGCTCAGCAGCAGCCCCATGAACAGCATATTGCGTGAAGTTTCGCCCAGTATGCTGTTCAGTTTTTTACCGCTGCGGATGGTCACCATCTTGCGCCAGGTCAGCATGTGCAGGTAGGAGTAGACGCAGGGAGCCCAGATGAACTCTATCAGTGTCAGACTGCCGGTGTTCACAAACCAGAGGCAGAACAGCACGGCAAAGATGCCCGAACCCAGGTAGAGGTTGCGGCCGAACCGCTCGCCGAAGCGGACTACCAGCGTGCGCTTTCCACTGTGTGCGTCCTGTTCGCGGTCGCGGTAGTTGTTCAGTATCAGCAGGGTGTCCACAACCAGACCGCTGACGATGGAGAGCACCACCACATCGGCATTCAGTGTGCCGCTTTGTACGTAGTAAGTACCTCCTACGGGAACGAAACCGAAAAAGACCAGCACCAGCAGGTCGCCCCATCCCCGATAAGAAAGCAAGGTGGTGTACAGGAAGGCGAACAGAATGCACAGCACGCCCAGCAGTATCAGCTCCCAACCTCCGTGCGGCAGTTTTCCCCAGAGGTAGAACAGCAGGCTCAGGCCGGTCAGCGAGGCAATCAGCAGAGTCAGGCCGATTCCGATCTTCATGGCCGACGGCGTAATCCAGCCTTGGGCACAGGCACGTTCGGGACCGAGCCGGTCTTCGCGGTCGCTGCCTTTACGGTAGTCGAACAGGTCGTTGATAAAGTTGGCGGCAATTTGCATGAAGCAGGCAAAGAAGGCACACAGCAGGGCCGGTATTTCCTGAAAACACCCGTCGCCGAAAGCAAGTGCACTGCCCAGCAGCACGGGGATGAGGGCGGCAGTCAAGGTCTTGGGTCGGGCGGCAAGCACCCATGCCCGTAGTGAATTTTGCTTAATCTCTTTCATGGCTTTTTAGTAAATGTGAACGTCTGTAGGCAAAGATAGCAAAAAAGCCTATTTTTGCACCCGATTATGGATAAGAAGTTCTTTTATATATCTTTTCTTTTGCTGCTGCTTCTCTCGTCGTGTAAGTCAAAGCGGAATCTGGTGTCTTCCCTACCGTCGCTCGAAGTGGTTCCTGACAGTGCCTTGCTGGCCGATACGGTAGGATTGCCGGCCTCGCTTGTGGGAGTGCTTACGTTCGACCAGTCCGGTTTGCGGGACCTCCGTCGCATGTCGGAGCGTTCTGTCGGCTCGTCGCGTTCGCTGGCCCGGCTGAAAATCAGAAAGAAGGAAATTGTGAAACGGGGCACACAGATTACGTTTGCCACGGTCGATGTCTCCTCGTCGTACAAAGGAGTGAAGCGTGTGCGGATGTACGATTTCACTCATCGCGATGTTCCCGAGGCCTTTGACAGTTGTCGGATTGCTTTTATTTCCGATTTGCACTACAAGAGTCTGCTGAAGGAAAAGGGACTGGCCGATCTGGTGCGGTTGCTTTCGTCCCTGCATCCCGACGTCTTGCTGATGGGCGGCGACTATCACGAAGGCTGCCAGTATGTGGCTCCGCTGATGGCTGCCTTGGAGCAGGTCAAGACTCCGCTGGGGACTTATGCCGTATTGGGAAACAACGATTACGAAGCCTGCTACACCGAAGTGGTGAGCGAGATGAAACGCCGCGGCATCCGTTTGCTGGAGCATAAGGTCGATACGTTGAGGCGGGGTGACGGCCGCATTCTGGTAGCCGGTGTGCGCAATCCGTTCGACCTGAAGCAGAACGGGCAGTCGCCTACACTCGGCCTGTCGCCCGACGACTTTGTGATATTGCTGACCCATACGCCCGACTATGCCGAGGATGTGCCTGTAACCCATGCCGACCTGATATTGGCCGGACATACGCATGGCGGACAGGTCACTCTTTTCGGCTATGCGCCGGTGGTGCCTTCGCGCTACGGTCAGCGTTTCCTGACAGGACTGAAATACAATTCCGCCCACATCCCGATGATTGTGACCAACGGCATCGGAACCTCCCAACATGCCATCCGTCTGTTCGCTCCGGCCGAGGTGGTGTTGATTACCCTGCACAGGCTTCGGTGAAAAGACGGACGGCGGTTGTCCTTTAATCGGACGGCAGCAATACGACTCCCTGTTTCCTCTTTCCATCCATTTTGGCAACAACCGGCTGGTTGAAGCGTACGTGCCTCAGATACCGGGTTTCGTGCACGGCGGGTTGGGCATTCAAGAAATCCTGGTTATAGACTCCGTCGTTCATGAAGGCGTTGATGGTGAAGTAGCCCACGCCGAACGAAGTCAGATTCTGGAAGAAGTGGGTACCCTGGCTGGGGTCTACGCGGTAGTTGGTCAGACCTGCTTCTACAATTACCCGTGCGGCACTGATGTGCGGCCACTTGACGGGAATGCCGAGCCAGGGGTCGCTGCTTCCCCAACGTCCGGGACCTATCAGGATGTAGTTCTTCTTCTCGTCCAGGAACTGACGGTTCAAGGTCTCGATTTCCCTTGCTATCTCTGGATTGTGCGAAGCGCTGTAATCGGTAGTCTTGACATAGACCACATCGTACAGTTCGTTCAGAATGCCGTGTCCCAGCGAATTGTTGGAGCGGAGCAGCACTTTGTCGTCTGGGATGATGCTCAGGTCCTCGTCCAGCATTTCTTTGCTGTCTACGATGGGGCGTATCTGGAGCAGGTAGAAGGTGCCTGTCTTGTCCTTTTCGCGGCTCAGGGTGGCGGCAAACTCTATTTCGACGGGGCGGCGCATCTCTTCCTGTCCGTACTTCAGTGCCAGTTGCAGGATGCGTGCCAGCGGGAAAACGTCGTGTTGCAGGATGTTGGCAAAGGTGATGACTTTGCGTCCGCCAGGATACAGCCCGTCGCGTATGATTTGGTCGTAAGGGTCGTAGGTAGAGGCGATGTAGTTCAGTGCACCGTCTTTCTCGGCCTCCTTGACGTGCAGTTTCAGCAGGTTGAAGCCGTCATCGATGGAGAAGTTGTGTCCGATGTTGCTCATGTCCAGCGCATAGAAGCGGGTTTGGGTTTCCTTCAGGGCTATCTCCATTTCGCTGGTTTGCAACACCTGGTTGGGGTGGTAGGGCGAGAATCGGAGGGTCATGCCGCCGTCTACAATGTATTTCCCCAGTCCGAGAGCCAGGTTGACGATGCCTTCTTCCGCCTTCTCGTCGCCGATGGGGTAGTAATTGAGCGAGCGGGCCACACCTGACATGTTGGGGTAGTAGCGCTCGGCATACTGGTTGCCCACCACTTCCTGCAGGATGACGGCCATCTTTTCCTGGTCGATGACGTTGCTGGTGGCCTGCATATAGGCTTTAGAGTCGCGGAAATAGACCGAGGCATATACTCCTTTGATGGCATCGCTGAGCATGCGCAGCATTTCGTACTTGTCGTCCAGATAAGGAATCATGTAGGTGCTGTAAATGCCTGCGAAGGGCTGGTAGTGCGAGTCCTCAAGCAAGGACGACGAGCGGATGGCGATGGGCGACTTCACTACGTCGAAGAATGTGAAGAAGTCTTCGACCAGGCGGTCGGGCAGCTTGGCTTTGAGAAAATAGCGCAGGATGGTGGCGTCGTCGGCATCGGACAAGGCAACCTGATAGAGGTTGTTGGTATCCATGAACTCGTCGAACACGTCGGTACACAGCACTACGGTCTTAGGAATGGCTACCCGTGCGTTTTCAAACTCTTCAAATTCGGGATGGTGTTTCACCAGATTGTCTATGAAGGCCAGACCGCGGCCTTTGCCTCCCAGCGAGCCGTCGCCGATGCGGGCAAAGTTGGAGTAACGGTCGAAGCGGTCGCGCTTGAAGATGGCCACCACGCCCTGGTTCTTCATCTTGCGGTACTTCACGATGGCCTCGAAGATGATTTTGCGGTGAGCGTCCACGTCCTGCAGGCTGTTCCAGGTAATGGGCTTCAGGAACTCGGCAATGGGGAACATGGCGCGGGAATAAAGCCAGCGGCTGATGTGGTTGCGGCTGATGTGGTAAAGGAACGATTCGGCAGGTACGGCAAAGATGATGTTTTGCAGTTCTTTCAGGCTCTTCACGCGGGCTATCTCTTCGTGGGTGTCGGGGTTGCGGAAGATAAAGTCGCCGAAGCCGAAGTTCTCCGATACGATGCGTCGCAGGTCCACGTCCATTTTCTTGGAGTTCTTGTCGATGAAGGCGGCACCGTATTTGCCGGCGTAGGACACGTTTTCGGTTTCCGACGATTGGATGATGAGCGGCACAAACGGGTCTTCCTTGCGGATGGCCGCACAGAGCTTGATGCCTGCCAGTCCGTCCTTCGGACCGCGGTCTACGCGTGGAAAGCGGACATCGGTAATCACTCCCAGTATGTTGTTCTTGTATTTCTCGTAAATGTAGATGGCTTCTTGGTAGTTGCGGGCGAGCACAATTTTGGGCCGCCCTCTCATGCGCAGGGTGCGCTGATGGGCATTCAGGGCTTCGGTGGAGAATTCCTGGCTCTGTTTCAGGACAAACTTGTAGAGATTGGGCAGGATGGAGGAGTAGAAGCGGATGCTGTCCTCTACCAGCAGGATGGCCTGTACGCCTACCTCGTTCACGTCGTGCTCCAGATTCATTTTATCCTCTATCAGCTTGATGATAGACACCAGCAGGTCGGTGTTGCCCAGCCAGCAGAATACGTATTCAAAGGGAGAGAGGTCTTCGTTGGCAATGCGTTGGGTGATGCCGTGGCTGAAAGGGGTCAGTATCACCATCGGAATCTGTGGATGGTGGTTCTTGATGTTGCGTGCCACGTCAAAGCCTTCGTTGTCTCCTGTGCCCGGCATACAGATGATGAGGTCGTAGGTCATGGACGAAAGCTGTTTCAGGGCTTCCATACAAGTACTTACCTGTGTGAATCGTGGCGGATAACGCAACGAGAGTGAAGTGTATTCGTTGAATATCTTTTCATCGATGCGTCCGTCGTCTTCCAGCATGAAGGCGTCATACGGATTGGCTATCAGCAGGACATTGAAGATGCGCCTTGTCATCAGGTTGGCAAACTGGGTGTCCTTGAAATAAAGCTGGTTTAGTTTAAGCTTGCTCAGCATGGCTTTCTCGCGATTAATGATTTTGTCCGTCAAAATTCGTGCTTTTTATCGGGAAATGCAAGGCTGATGCTATAAAAACCGCCAAAATGGAGGCTGAATGCCGCTTCTTTCCTATGTCGGAATGGGGAAGAGCAGAGTAGAAGTGTAACGGTGCAGGGTTGCTGCGGCTTCTATGCGCGGCAGGATGTACCCCTCATAGCTGCGTGCCCAGTAGCGGAATGCCGGGTTCGGACGGAAGGTTTGGGAGAACGTCAGCAGCCGCTCCAGGTCGAACTCGTCGGCCGTGATGCCGGCTCCTGTCCGCACGGCGTCGTAGGCATTGCAGTCCTGTTCAATGTGGGCAGGTACCATCAGCAGGGGCTTGCCCAGGTACATGGCTTCGCATACCGACTCAAAACCTGCCGTGGTGGCGTATGCCCGGCAGCCTGACATGTAGCGCAGGAATTTGGCGTCGTCTATCTGGTGGAAGGATAGTGTATCGTCTATCCGGCACTCCTCTTTCTCGTCCGGTTTGTCCCAGAAGAAGTGGAGGGGCACTTCGGGATGAAGCCGGTGCCAGGCGCGGATGTTCTCGCCGAAGCCGGCGTTTACCATATAGCCGTGCAGGTAGTTTCCGCAGGTTCCTTCACACGAGAGTACCTCTTTGCGCAGCAGTGGAGGAACCACCCGGATGTGTTCTTTGGGGTCATCGTCCATCTCGTGGAAAGAAAGAGCCAGTTTCTCCTTGGCCCCCAAGCAGGTGAGGCGGGTGAAGAAACGGAGCAGACGGATGCCTGAGTTTTTTTTGTGTGGAAATTCAAAATCGCGGTGCAGGAACAGATATTGGTGTCCGATGCTGATTTGCGGGACAGAAGGTCGGAACAACAGGTAAGTCAGTCCGGTCAGCAGTTCGTAGAAGTTAATGACCAGTTCGGCACCGCTCTCCTTGATGCGGCGTTCGATGAACCACATACTTTGCAGGTAGGTGGGCAGATGCAGCAGGTTGTAGACGATGCTGCGTGGCAGGTCGGCCCGCTTGTTGGCGGGAGTGGGCAGGAAGTTGGGGCTTTCAAAACGTTTGATGGGGGCGTGTATGTTGCGGTTGAAGAATCCAGGCAGTCTGCGCGCCTTGCTTTTGCCTACCAGTACTTCCACTACTTCGTGTCCGTTGCGTCGCAACATTTCTTCCATGCTGATGGCTTGGGTCAGATGCCCCCTCCCTTCTCCTTGTACGATAAAAAGAATTTTCATAAGTCTGTTCCACTTAAAAGTTGTTTCGGGATGTTTCGGCTTCAAGTTTCCCGGATTTTATAGGAAACAACCGATTCTCCTTTTTGTTTGCCGGAACGCGGTGTACTTGTGACGTATATGGAATGCCTGTCTGCGTACTCTTTGATCCGTCTGCTGCAAATGTCCGCTTTCGGTGTTACAGAATGATGTGGAAAGTGTGACAGTTCTGTTGTATTTCTGAAGGAACCGTTAGGGTGGGTTGTGATGTCCTTTCTGTTTTGGATAAGTCTTTACGGATTTCGCATGCTCCCTCTTCCCGAAAACGGACGGGGTGAAAGAGGGTAGGCTGGTCTCCTGTTGGAGGTTGCTTGTGTTCGGGGTGAAGGTTGCCTACCTTCGCATCGAAGGTTGCCTACCTTCGGAAAGATAGGGGGAAGGGGACTTGTTGGGGATGGAAAGGTGTCGAGAAAAATGATGGTTATGATATTTTACAACTTGTCGGTAATGCCATTAGTTGGGTGGGAGAAAAAATGTCCCCATATCCTTGGGGAGAAGCAGGCTCTTGTCGGATATGGGGACATTGTATTCCTGTTGCACGATGCCGTCAGGCATCAGAACGGAAGGGTCAATGCTTGTAGCAGATTTTGTAGATGACGGGAATGTCAAGTACGCCCTCCGTCATCTTGCTGCGGGTTGTCGTCGTTTTCTTGGGACCTGGAATCAGCGGGCTGTATTCCAGTACGTGGCGCATGCGGTCGCGCTGTTCCTGAGTGAAGCGGTCGGAGTAGCTGATTTCATAATCCATCAGGTTGTAGGAAGTGAAAGTCTCGTTGGGGTCCAGGCTGTTGGTGCGTTGGAATCCGGGAAGCAGAGCGCTCATGTCGTAGTCGCTTTTTTGCCAGGCTTCGTAGGCCGATAACATTACAGTCTGCTGGTAAATAGAACGGTTGTAGGGAGGAGTGTCTGTACAATAGTCCGAGTCGGCGTTGGGGTCTTCTCCTTCGTTGAAGGCGTGGTGCAGACCCAGGTAGTGTCCCAGTTCGTGTGCCAGAGTCACGGCCGCATCGGCGGAGTTGTAGAATCCTTCCGGAGTGTACTCATCAAAGTAGAGCGAGTTGATGGAAACGCATTGCGGGTATCCCAGGTCGCTGTTTTCCAGATGGGTGTATTCGACGGACTGCAATCCCTCCAGATAGTTCTTGCCTTGCGTGGAGAGCGGCAGGTGAGAGATGCCTAAAATGGTTCCGTTCTGAACTTCGGCAAAATTGTAGAGCATGACGTTGATGTACTTGTTCATGTCCCAGAGAATGTTCTTCACATTGGCATTGTTGCTGCTCATGAACGATTCGCAGTCGATGGGCATGGTGTTCCATGACACATATTCCACGCCCGGTGTCGTCAGTGCGTTGCCCTCCTCGTCTGCTTCAGCCAGGTAGAAGTCCAGGTTGATGTCTTGTGTCGGGTCACCGCCAGTGTGGATGGTCTTGCCGTCATAGTATTGGTTAACCTTGTCCAATACTTCCTTGATGAGGTCAGTGGGGATGTATTGGTGCGGGTCGTTCTGATCTTTGTAAAGCACGTGGAAGATGAGCGGAATCCGGTAGGTCAGTTCCTGGCCGGCAGGAAGCGCTTTCTGTGAGATGTTGATGTTGGTCTGTTCGCCGTTGCAGTAGATGGCCACTGAACCTGTGCGGTCTTGGGTGATGTTGGCAGATACTTCTATCTTGATAGTGCCGTTTCCCACTCCTTTCCCGGGATATACCGTACACCAATCTTTGTTGAGGCTGGTGGCGGTCCATTCGTTGGTGGTCTGGATTTCGATGTTCAGAATCTCGCCTTCGGAAGCTACATCGAACGTTCCTTGCGACAATGTAAAGGCTGGAGCCGGATCGTCCTTGCAGCTTGCCAGAATCAGGCAGAAGAGGACGGGAAACAGATAAATAAAGTTTTTTTTCATAATAACGGGTCTTTTAAGTTTGAAAGAGTGCAAATATATGAATAATTTCCGTATTTCTATTACCCGACATCATATCTTGTTTATTCTTGTCTTATTATTTTTAGGTTTTTTTTCGCTAAAATGCTTTTCCTATTCCTCCTTTTCATAGATTAAAAAGTTCTATCTTTGCAACATTCGTTCATTAACCGATAGGAATTTGAATATGGGATGCTTGATGAATATCTTGTGGCTGCTGTTCGGAGGAATCCTGACGGCAGTGGAATATCTGGTCTCCAGCCTGTTGCTGATGCTGACCATTGTGGGCCTACCGTTTGGTATGCAGACATTGAAAATGGCTTCGTTGGCCTTATGGCCTTTCGGTAAGGAGGTGCGTAGCGGCGCACGTTCCAGCGGCTGTCTGTATGTGCTGATGAATGTGCTGTGGATTTTGCTGGGAGGTATCTGGATTTGTTTGTCCCATCTGTTGTTTGGGGCTTTTCTTTGCATCACGGTCATTGGCATCCCGTTCGGTCTCCAACACTTCAAGTTGGCTGTAGTAGCCCTGACGCCTTTTGGCAAAGACATTGTAAGTGTCTGACCCTTTTGGGGGTGAAAACACAAAAAAAGGGCGCACCGTTTCCGATGCGTCCTCTCTTGTTTACATATTTGTTTAAAGGGGGTTCTGACATTAAGCTTGCTTGGCAAGCAGTTTCTGAAGTTTGCCATTCAAGGCTTGGCACATGGTACCGTTTCCCATTGCTTGATAACGTTTGATGCGGTACTGTAACATCATGATTTCATTTGCAATCTTTTCCATAATCATCTTTTTTTGTGCCTCCCGCGTTTCGGAAGGCGGGTTTTACATCATTTGCATTTGTATTATCAACGCTGCAAAGATACGAATTGTTCACGAGAAATATGTTTTATAACATAGAAATTTGCATCTTTTCGCTTCTTTTCCCCGAAAAATCCTTGATTTGCCATCTGCGGGTTACAGAAATATGACATATCTTTGTGCCTGTAATCGTAATTGGGAACAAGATGTCGGGCATGATGGACAAGTTGATGGCGTTGCTTCGCAGCCCCTATCCGGTGCTGGGGAAGCGGTGGAAGACGGTGGTGCTGCCTTCGCTGCTGGTGTTTTTCATACTATATTTCCTGGAACCTTTCGGCATTTCGCGGATGGAAGGAGCCAAGTTGCCCGTTTTGTCGGGGTTTGCGCTGGTCTCTGCCGCCATGATAGCGGTGGTGGTCTGCCTGCTTCCGGCGTTGTTTCCGGCCTGGCACCGCGAGGAGCGGTGGACACTGGGTAAGGACCTGCTGAGCACGCTGCTGATATGCGTGCTGATAACGTTGGGCAACTGGTGCTATACGGCATGGATGTTCAGTCTGCCGCTGAACTTGTCTTTGCTGGCTGTCTGTTTGCTTTGGATGCTGGTCATCAGCCCGTTTCCCATCCTGATTTTCATGATGTGGAACCGCAACCTGCAACTCCGGCACAACCTGCAGGAGGCGATGGAGATGAACGCCCGCCTGGCAGAGCGGTTGCGGGAGGAGACAGCGGCGGGAGGACAGTCCGGAACAGACAGCCCGAGGGTGGTGCTGGCGGGAGGAACGAAGGAGACCTTCACGCTCGACGCGGACACATTGCTCTACGCCGAGGCCGAAGGGAACTACGTCCGGCTGAACTGTCTGTCCGCCGACGGCGGCAAGCGCACCTCGAAGCTGTTGCGCATCACGATGAAGCAGGCCGAGGAGTCATTGGCCGGGTGTATATATATAATAAGGTGTCACCGCGCCTATCTGGTGAACCTGAAGCGGGTGCTGAAGGTGAGCGGCAACGCGCAGGGATACCGTCTGCATCTGGAGGGGTGCGAAGAGGCGGTGCCCGTCTCGCGGGCATACGCCAGGGCGGTGAAGGGCTACTTCGAGAAAGAGGGGTAGCCGGGAGGGGGACGGACCGGCCGGAGGAGCGCCTCGTGCAAGTGCGTAGCTTTGTCAACCGTCCCTGAAACCGTCCGTTCGTCACACGGCGCGAGCCGTTCGTCACATATCCGGGCTGTCTGTCCCGGATTTTTTTGTATCTGCCCGGCAGTCTCTACTTTTGCCTTCGTCAAAACGAAAACGATGCAAGGAAGTATGAGACGAATGTGGATGACAGGCATGATGGCCGTCTGTTGCTGGGCTTGTCCGATGGAGGCCGATGCGCAGGCGGTGGTGGCCGATACGGTCTACCTGAGGCTGAACATAGACAGCGTGGGACTGGAAGAAGTGGTGGTGGAGGGGCGGAAAACGCCACCGGCCAACAGCCGCTGGAGCGACATGCACCCGGTGGAGCTGGTGACGGTGGGAGGAGCCAACGGCGACCTCTACAAGGCCCTGCAGACCCTGCCCGGCACGCAGGTGCAGGGCGAGAGCGGGCGGCTGCTGGTGCGTGGCGGGAGCAGCGAGGAGACGCAGACCTTCATTGACGGGATGCACGTGCTCAACCCCTATACCTCGACGGGGCCGGACACGCCCGCCCGCAGCCGCTACTCCACGTTCATGTTCAGCGGTATCAACCTGGCCTCGGGCGGTGCGCCGCTGGAGTACGGGCAGGCTCTCTCCGCCGTACTCCCGCTGGAGACGAAGGACAGCAGCCCCGTCAACAAACTGGGCCTCAACGCCTCGGTGGTGGGAGTGGGAGGGGGCGGCACGCGGGCCTTCGGCAAAGGCTCGCTGTCCGTAGACCTGAACTGCCAACACCTGGGGCTGTACGACCGCCTCTTCCCCGGAAGGCGCGACTTCGAGGAGCCCTACCGACTGCTGTCCGGGGCGGCACAGCTGCGCCTTGCGACGGGCGAGGCCACCCTCCTGAAGCTCTACGCGCAATACGACCGGACCGACTTCTCCTCCTACGAGGGCGGCGACCGCCGGCTCTTTGCCCTGGGCGAGGACAACGTCTACCTGAACGCCACCTGCCGCCGCCGGGCGGCAGGCCGTTGGGAGTGGTTTGCCGGAGCGGCCTATTCCCGCTATACACGTCAGGTTGCCGGGGCCGTCCTGGTCGGCGACCGCTGGCTGGAGCGCCGTCAGGAGCTGCATCTGAAGGCCAAGGCGGCTGTCCGTCCCCTGGCCGTGCTGCGCCTGGAGGGCGGGGTGGAGGGCTACCTCCGCCGCTACGAGGGCACCTACGGCTACGGGGAGGCGGAGCACCGGAGCCGCACGTCGCCCCGCATCGCCGCCGCCTTCCTCTCTGCCTCCTGTTTCCTGACGGAACGGCTCAAGGCCGAGCTTTCGTTTCGTGGCGAATATACGTTGCCTGCCCGGCGGCCCGAGCTTTCGCCCCGGCTGGCGTTGGGCTACTTGTGGGGCGAACTCCTGCTGTCGGCCTCGGCGGGACGCTATACGCAGTTGCCCGCCGACACCTGCCTGAGCCGTACTCCCCGCCTGCGCTCCGAGGTCTGCGTGCAGTACAACGCCGGCATCCGCTACGCCCGCGGCGGGCGCTTCTACAAGGCCGAATGCTATTACAAGGACTATACCCGCCTGGCGCTGGCGGACGGCGAAGGCTTCAATTCCGGCGGCTACGGGTACAGCAAGGGGATTGACCTCTTCTTCCGCGACGAGGCGACGGTCAGGAACCTGACGTATCAGCTGGCCTACACCTACAACCTCGCCCGGCGGAAGTACGGGGCGTATGCCGAACTGACCACGCCCCAATACGCCACCCGCCACCACCTGGCCGTGGTGCTGAAGTACTCCATCCCCGCCTTGCGCACCATTGTCGGCCTGACGGATACCTACACCAGCGGCCGTCCCTACCACAATCCCGGCCTGCCGGGCCTGATGAACGACGAGGTGAAGCCTTACAACAGCCTGGACCTGGGGCTGACGTTCATCCCCTGCAAGAAAGTGATTGTCCACGCCTCGGTCACGAACATCCTGGGGCGGCGCAACGAGTTCGGGCGCGTGGACGGACGTCCGGTGCTGGCGTCCGACGACCGCACTTTCTACGTGGGCATCTTCGTCACCCTCGGGCGGAAGGCCGCCTACGACGTCTCTAACTTCTGATGCCGGACAGACGCGTCTGCTTTCCGCAGTTCACAGCGGTGTCGGAAGAAGGAGACCGGCATGAAAAGTTCACGAGATAGGGGAGAAAACTTCGTGAGATACCGTAGTAAAGTTGCTGAGATACCGATGAAATCTTAAAACCAAACAGTGGTTTTTACAAACTGCTGTCTGGTTTCTACAAACCATTGTTCGGTTTCTGCAAACCGCTGTTTGGTTTCGAGAAAAGATACGGATGAAAGCAAGTTTTCTCCCCAATCTCCGGAAGTTTTCTACGGCATCTCGTGAACTTTTCATGCCGGTCTCAGCAGGCGGCTTCCGGCAGGAGATGGAGCAGTGTGTATCAATGAATATAAACCTTTTAAAAACAATTTGTTATGAGAACAATCATTTGGGTTGCATGGCTGGCCTTTCAGGGGCTGGCGCAGACAGTGGGCGCCCAGGAAGGGGGCTCGCTGACGTTGACCATCGAGGTGCGCGACGTGGAGAAGGCCCGGGGGCAGCTGTACGTGGCGTTCTATTCATCCGGGGAGAATTTCCTGAAGAAGCCGCTGACGGGCCTGCGGGTGGAAGTGGACGGCGGGGCGGTTGCCGTTCCCTGCCGCGGACTGCCGGCGGGCGAATATGCCTTCTCGCTCTTCCTGGACGAGAACGGCAACGGTCGGCTCGACACGGGCGCCTTCGGCATCCCGACGGAGAAGTACGCCTTCAGCAACGACGCCGAAGGGGTGATGGGGCCGCCTTCGTATGAGAAATGTCGCTTCACGCTGTCCGCAGACACGACTTTAGTGGTGCATTTGAGGTGATTTTAGGATTTTATTCCTTACATTTGTGGCATAACCTTAATAGACGACATTATGAGATTTGTTGCACAACTTTTGGGGACGGTCGGGCTGCTATGCCTCATGGCCTCCTGTGGTAATTCCCATTTCATGACAGACACCGCCTACAGGCAGCGCGTGGAGCAGGACCTGGAGCAGAAGAAGGCCCTGATGGCGGAGGGTGACCTGTTCGGCATCTTCGACACCGACCTGGATACGTATGAGCGCGAGGCGCTGGAGTTTCTTTATGCCTACATGCCGCTGGCCGACATTGCGGACTATCCGGGCGACTTCCATCTGATGAACGTGCGGGCGGCGCGCCGTGCGGCCGAGGAGATGCCGTGGGGCGACCGGGTGCCCGAAGACCTGTTCCGCCACTTCGTGCTGCCCGTCAGGGTGAACAACGAGAACCTGGACAGCGCGCGGGTGGTGTTCTACGACGAGCTGAAGGACCGCGTGAAGTCGCTCTCGCTCTACGACGCCATCCTCGAGGTGAACCACTGGTGCCACGAGAAGGTGGTCTACACGCCTTCCGACTCGCGCACCAGTGCGCCGCTGGCCACGGTGCGCACGGCCTACGGGCGCTGCGGCGAAGAGTCCACGTTCCTGGTGGCCGCCCTCCGCTCGGTGGGCATCCCTGCCCGCCAGGTCTATACGCCTCGCTGGGCGCATACGGACGACAACCATGCCTGGGTGGAGGCCTGGGCCGACGGCAAGTGGTATTTCCTCGGCGCCTGCGAGCCCGAGCCGGTGCTCAACCTGGGGTGGTTCAACGCTCCCGCCAGTCGTGGTATGCTGATGCACACCAAGGTGTTCGGCCGCTACGAGGGGCCGGAGGAGGTGATGGCCGTGACGCCCAACTATACGGAAATCAACGTGATAGAGAACTATGCCCCCGAAGCGGCCAAGGCCGTGGTGACGGTGGTGGACGGCGCGGGCAGTCCCGTGCCCGACGCGCTGGTGGAGTTCAAGCTCTATAACTATGCCGAGTTCTACACCGTGGCCCGCAAGCAGACGGACGCCTCCGGCAAGGCCTTCCTGACGGCGGGCAAGGGCGACATGATGGTGTGGGCCTCGAAGGACGGCAAGTTCGGTTACGCCAAGCTCTCCTTCGGCAAGGACAGCGAACTGACGGTGAAGATGGACCGCGTGCCCGGCGAAAGCTATGCCGTGGACTTCGACATCGTGCCGCCCGCGGAGAATGCCGACCTGCCGGCCGTCACGCCCGAGCAGCGCGCCGAGAACGACCGCCGCATGGCGCACGAGGACTCCATCCGCAACGCCTACGTGGCTACCTTCATGACGGACGAGAAGGCGCGCGAGTTTGCCAGGATGTACAAGCTGGACCCCGACGCCACGGCCCGCCTGCTGGTGGCCTCGCGCGGCAACCACGCCACCCTCACCAACTTCATGGCCCGCCTGCGCTCCGAGAAGTCCAAGAAGGGCGGCTTCGACCTGCTGCAGCGCATCTCGGCCAAGGACCTGCGCGACGTGAAGCTGGAGGTGCTGATGGACCACATGCAGTCGCGCGTGCGCACCGGTGCCGACCTCTTCAACCGCTTTGTGCGCAATCCGCGCGTCAGCAACGAACTGCTCACTCCCTATAAGGCCTTCTTCACCAAGGCCATTCCCGAGTCCGATGCGCAGGCTTTCGAGGCCGACCCCTCCAAGCTGGTGGCCTGGGTGGCCGACAACATCCGCGTGGATGCCGAGTGCAACCTGGGCGGTGCGCCCATTTCGCCCGCAGGCGTGTGGAAGGCCCGCCTGGCCGATGCCCACAGCCGCGACATCTTCTTCGTGTCCATGGCCCGCAGTCTGGGCATCCCCGCCCGCATTGACGAGGTGACGGGCAAGGTGCAGCTGTTGTCTGAGGACGGGGCGGTGGATGTGGACTTCGGCTCCACGGAGCAGACGGCCTCGCAGACCGGCCGCCTGGTGGCAGGCTACAAGCCCATCCAGTCGCTGGACAATCCCAAGTATTACTCGCACTTCTCCATCTCCCGCATCACGGAGCAGGGCAACCTGCAACTGCTCTCCTACGACGAGGGTGATGCCGACATGGGCGGCGGCGCCACCTGGAGCAACCTGCTGAAGGACGGCACCCCGCTGGATGCAGGCAACTATCTGCTGGTGACGGGCACCCGTCTGGCCAGCGGCGCGGTACTGGCACGTGCGGCCTTCTTCACCATCGAGGCGGGCAAGACCACCCGGCTGGAGCTGGTGATGCGCGAGAGCCGGGACGAAGTGCAGGTCATCGGCAGCTTCAATTCGGAGTCGCTCTTCACACAGTTGCCCGAGGCCGGTTCCGGCAAGTCCAGTGTCCTGCAGGCCTGCGGACGCGGCTACTTCGTGATTGGCGTCCTGGGCGTCAACCAGGAGCCCACCAACCACGCCTTGCGCGACATTGCCGCCCTGAAGGATGACCTGGAGAAGTGGGGACGCAAGATGGTGCTCCTCTTCCCCGACGAGAGCCAGTACAGGAAATACCGTGCGGCCGACTTCCCCGGCCTGCCTTCCACCATCATCTATGGCATCGACACGGAGGGCATCGGCAACCAGATTGCGGAGAACATGAAGCTGAAACACAAGGACTCGCTGCCGATATTCATCATTGCCGACACGTTCAACCGCGTGGTATTCGTCTCCCAAGGCTATACCATCGGCCTGGGCGAACAGCTGATGCGCACGGTGAAGGGACTGTAGCCTGAACATAGAGTTCAATAGCCGGAATAAAAGAACGGGATGGCACACAGAGGACACTGATGATGCAGATTTTCACAGATTATATTTTAGACTACATTCCAATCTGTGGTTATCTGTATCATCAGTGTCCTCTGTGTGCCATCCGTTCTTTTCAAGCCTGTTTGTCCAGAGCCCCGATGGTCGCCTTGACCCGCCTGGCGGTAGTGATGGGGCGGCTGTACTCCTCGATGCAGACCGTTCCGCCCATGGAGACTTGCGGATTGCGGAAGCTCATGCCGCTCTCTGTCTGCTCGCGGGCGGAGAAGTGGAATTCATGGATGCCCGTCTCGCGGGCTATGTGGGCTATGTTGCTTTCGTTCACGCCGCAGCCAGCCAGCAGGATGATGCGTCCGTCGGCCTGGCGTTGCAGTTCCTTCAGCAGAGGGATGCCCTGGGCGGCGGTGGCTTGCTGGCCCGAGGTGAGGATGCGGTGGCAGCCCAGGCCGATGATGTCCTCCAGCGCCTGCTGCGGGTTGCGGCACACGTCGAAGGCGCGGTGGAAGGTGACGGACATACCTTCGGCGGCCTCCATCAGCTGGCGCATCAGCACCAGGTCTACATCGCCTTCGGGTGTCAGGCAGCCGAAGACCACGCCGTCCGCTCCCAGGCGGCGGGCATTGTCCACGTCCTTCAGCATGATGCGCTGTTCGAGGGGAGAGTAGAGGAAATCACCTCCGCGCGGGCGGATGATGACGTGCAGGCGGGTTTCTTTCAGCACTTCGCGGGCCAGGGTGATGTCGCCATACGAAGGGGTGGTGCCCCCTTCGGGGATGCCGGCGCAGAGCTCCACGCGGTTGGCGCCTCCGGCCTGTGCGGCCAGGCAACTCTCTACGGAGTTGGCGCAGACTTCAAACAGATAACGGTTCATGGTTGTGTAGGGTATTGAGGCAGACAAGGGGACCCAGTTTTCAGTCCACAGGCGTGGTGGAGCTGGCAACTTTGTCCCCTTGTCAAACAGCGGTTAGTATTCTTTACTTGGCGTAGCTTACGGCGCGTGTCTCGCGGATGACGGTAATCTTCACCTGACCCGGATAGGTCATCTCATCCTGTATCTTCTTGGCAATTTCGCCCGAGAGGCTTTCCGTCTGCTTGTCGTCAATCTTGTCGGCACCGACAATGACGCGCAGTTCGCGGCCGGCCTGGATGGCGTAGGTCTTGGTTACGCCCGGATAGGACATGGCCAGTTGTTCGAGGTCGTTGAGGCGCTTGATGTAGGCTTCCACAATCTCGCGGCGTGCGCCGGGGCGTGCACCGGAGATGGCGTCGCACACCTGTACGATGGGTGCCAGCAGGCTGGTCATCTCCACCTCGTCGTGGTGGGCGCCGATGGCGTTGCAGATGTCGGGTTTCTCCTTGAACTTCTCGGCCAGCTTCATGCCGTAGAGTGCGTGCGGCAGTTCGGGCTCTTCGTCGGGCACCTTGCCGATGTCGTGCAGCAGGCCGGCGCGTTTGGCCTTCTTGGGGTTCAGACCCAGTTCCGATGCCATGACGGCGCAGAGGTTGGCCGTCTCGCGGGCGTGCTGGAGCAGGTTCTGTCCGTAGGACGAGCGGTATTTCATCTTTCCGATGATGCGTATCAGTTCGGGGTGCAGGCCGTGGATGCCCAGGTCGATGGTGGTGCGCTTGCCGGTCTCGATGATTTCCTCCTCGACCTGCTTGCGTACCTTGGCCACCACTTCCTCGATGCGGGCGGGGTGGATGCGGCCGTCGGTCACCAGCTGGTGCAGGGCCAGGCGGGCAATCTCGCGGCGCACGGGGTCGAAGGCGGAGAGCACGATGGCTTCGGGGGTGTCGTCCACCACGATTTCCACACCCGTTGCGGCCTCCAGCGCGCGGATGTTGCGGCCTTCGCGGCCGATGATGCGTCCCTTGATTTCGTCCGACTCAATGTGGAATACGGTGACGGAGTTCTCGATGGCGGTTTCGGTGGCCACCCGCTGGATGGACTGGATGACGATGCGCTTGGCTTCCTTGCTGGCCGTCAGTTTGGCGTCGTCCACGATGTCGTTGATGTAGGACTGCGCCTGGCTCTTGGCCTCTTCCTTCAGCGATTCCACCATGCGCTCCTTGGCTTCTTCGGCCGAGAGGCCCGAGATGGCTTCCAGCTTCTCTATCTCCTGGCGTTGCAGGTTCTCCAGTTCTTCTTTCTTCTTGTCGATGATGACCAGCTGTGCCTCCAGGTTTTCCTTGACGGCTTCGGCTTCCATCTTCTTGCGTTGTATCTCTTCCTGGCGTTGGTTCAGCACCAGTTCGCGTTGTTTCAGCTTGTTTTCGGCCTGTTGGATTTTCTGGTTCCGCTGGGCGACTTCCTTTTCCAAGTCGGCCTTCTTGTTCAGGAATTTTTCCTTGACTTCCAGCAACTTGTTCTTTTTGATTACTTCGGCTTCTGCTTCGGCGTCCTTCAGGATACCCTCGTATTTGGATTTCAGTCCGTGCTTGAAGAACAGGTACGAGACTAATCCTCCGACGAGGAAGCAGGCAATGGATACTACTATCGTAACTACTGTCATTTTGATTAGTTTTTAAAGTATATAAATAAAAAAAGCACTGCATAAAAGTCCGTTCCCTTGCGGGGGACTTTTGTACAGTGCGTGTATTTTTCGTCTTATAACGGTACTTCCGGAGGAGGATGGACACAGCCCTTTATGGTTGCTCTCTGAAGTAGTGTTCCAATTCCTCTGTCAGTTCCTTTATCTTGGCAGTATAGGGTTCAGTATCATTGCGCTGCTTCTGTTGCAGGTTCTCCAGAGCGAACTGATAGGCCACCATGGCCATGATTCTCTCAAGAGGTACGTTCTGATAACGCTCCCGATACGCATTGAGCCGAATATCTACCTGCTTGGCGGCTTCCCTTACCATTTCTTCCTCTTCCCGTCTGATGGTGATGGGAAAGGAGGCGCCGGCCATGTGCAGATTTATTTTTATCTTATCGTTCATACACATCTATTCCTTCTTATTCATTCAGCAAGGCGATGCATTTATCGACTTCACGCACTAATTTGGACAATCTCAGCTTCGTCTCTTTCACTCCGCTGTCGTTAAGGCTGATTGTCGTAGCTGTTTTTAGGTTCGTGTAGTTCTGCTCCAGTTCTTTGTAGTCGGCCAGCAACTTTTCGCATTCTTCTTCCTTGGCTTCGAGATGGAGCTTCAGGTCGGCATATTCGCGTTTCAATTCATCGTGCAGATGGATTAAATGCCGCAGCCTTGCTTCAAAGTTACTTAATAGCCTCTTTTCTTCGTCTGTCATTACTACACTCAAATTGTACACAAAAATACAATTTACTCGGATATTACAAAAACTTTTCGGGAAAAATCGGGCCCGGCTCCCCTTTTTTTCTTCTTTTTGCTACTTTGTGTCCTGTTTTGTCTCCATTCAGAGGGTAAAAACACTTTTTTCTTGCCTTTCCGGCTTCCCTTTCGGGCAGGTCTGGAAGAAACGGGTTGTCTTTCTGCTTTGACATTCTGTTCCTGCGGCTGCCTATTCTCTGTCTGGATGTAGTCGGATTCGCCTGGGGGCTTCCGGACAAGAGAGGCCGGCGGCGGTGTTATGGGGCTTTGTGGAGTTTGACGTTTGTCAGGAATGTTGGCGGATTGCTTGCAAAAAGTTTTCATAAAGGCTTTTTGGCTGACACGGGCTTTCTGCAAAACGCGCGAAATAGAAGCCGGAAAGGCGCTTTTCGGGTGTTTGGAGCGGCCACCGTGCAAGCTCCGTCCGTCCACAATGCTTGTTCTGTCCGGGCAGAATGCTTGTTCGGAGCACGCAGAATGCTTGTTCGGAGCGTCCAAAAGCCTTGTTCCGGCCTTCCAAAAGGGCAGTTGGCCCTTCCAAAGTGGCTTTTGGGAGCGGAAAAGAGGGTATTTTCCGTTTTCGGAAGCCGTTTCGTTCTCTCTTTCAAATGTAAGGATTTCGCTATTGTCCTATCATAAAGTCGGTTACGTATTTTCTTCTCCGTTTTTTTTGTCCAAGTCCGGCGGAAGGCCGAAAGAACGGATTCTCAGGCATTAGGAAAGTCAAAGTGTCAGAATGTAATAAAGTGGCTAATGGATTTGCTATGGGAAATATTCCTTTATGATTCTATCGGTTTTAATTTCCAACGGAGTACAGCGAAGTGAAACTTCTATAACTTCTTAATTAGTGGAAGAATATTAAATCCTGAACTTAAAATATTACTGGTGCGATAAAATCGCATTGGTTTTAAATATCACCAAATAACGAGAGTTCTTTGATATTTTGGTTTGAAATGATTGATGAGTCTTGCTTTGTTATCAACGACCGCAGGTCTGTTCTTTCCAACGCGGATATTCTAATCAGGGTAGCCACCTCGGT
>NZ_CASFWU010000011.1 GCF_949298305.1 uncultured Bacteroides sp.
ACACGGAAAAAGGACAATAATAATGGCATATAAAGTGATTATACTCTATCGACTTTATATGCCATCTTACTTTGTAGGGACATTTACTGAATATCCCTGGGTGAAATTCCGAAATATTATGTATCTTAGCCATATCTTTGTTGGGGGATTTACCCCGTTTTGGTCGTCAAACCTTATTTTCGGGTGAATACCTAAAGATACAAAAAAAACAACTAATTCACAATAATTTGTGTATGAATTAGTTGGCTAATTTAATACTATTTACTGAATGTCCCTAGGTAGGGATATTCAGTAAATGTCCCTAAAAATAAGATGGCATATGAAGATAATAGACTATAATCACTTTATATGCCATCTTTATTGTCGTTATTCGTTGTTTTATCTTCTTTTCATTTAAAAATTGAATAGAGGAATCATTGTGGCTATTTCAGCACTTGATGTTCAGTTCGTTCAAAATCTTACGCATGGCTTCGAATGTCTTGATACGTGTGGGAACCAAGGGAAGGCGTAGCTTGTTTTCTATCATGCCCATGGCATTGAGCATCGCTTTCACGCCGGCAGGATTGCCGTCCACAAAGAGCAACTTGAACAATTCGGCAAACTTGTGGTGAATGGTCAGCGCATTGGCATAGTCACCCTGGAGCGCTAGACGCACCATGCGGCTGAATTCACGGGGGAACGCATTGCCGATAACCGATATGACACCAACCGAGCCCAAAGTAATCAAAGGGAAGGTGATTCCGTCGTCGCCTGATATGACATCGAAGTTGGCGGGCTTATTCTTGATGATGTCGTCCATCTGGGTAATGTCGCCCGAGGCTTCCTTGACAGCTATGACATTTTTGAAATCACGTGCGATACGCAGGGTTGTTTCCGCCTTCATGTTCACGCCGGTACGCCCAGGCACATTATAAAGAACAATGGGCAGCTCGGTGGCTTCGGCTATGGCCTTGTAGTGCTGGTAGATACCTTCCTGTGAGGGCTTGTTATAGTAAGGAACGACGGAGAGGATGGCGTCTACACCAGTAAAGTCCTCAGTCTTTAAAGTGTTCACTACAGCACGGGTGTTGTTTCCACCTACTCCCAACAGAATAGGCACTCTGCCATTGACGCGTTCAATGACTTTCTTCTTGATAGTTCTTTTTTCTTCTTCGGTCAGTGTGGGAGTTTCTGCCGTGGTGCCCAATACGCACAAAAAATCCGCATTGTTTTGCAGCAGATAGTCCACCATACGCATCAGAGCATCGTAGTCAACGCTTTCATCTTCTTTAAAGGGGGTAATCAATGCTACTCCCATCCCTTTCAATCTTGTCTGTATCATGGGTCTTTTTACAAGTAATCTCTAATTAAATGACTCGCAAAAGTACGATTTTTTTCGGTTTAGCCTACAAAAATTAGTTATAAAAAAGCTTTTTGCAGAAAAATGTTAGGAAATGAGTGTGAGGAATTCATCTTCATTCATTATTTTTATACCCAGCTTAGTGGCTTTCTCCAGTTTGGCAGGTCCCATATTCTCTCCGGCCAGAATAAAACTGGTTTTGGAGGAGATGCTGCCTACGTTTTTTCCACCGTTTCTTTCGATAAGATGCTTGTATTCGTCCCGTGAATGATGGACAAACACGCCACTGATGACAATGGACTGCCCGGCCAGTTTGTCGGTATATCCGCTCAAATCTTCTGCTGAACGTGCAAATTGCAGGCCTGCCGATTTCAGTCTTTCAACCAGCTCCCGGTTGGACGGATTGGCGAAATAACCGATAATGCTCATCGCTATTTTCTCTCCGATTTCATCGACGTTCATCAATGTTTCCAAACTGGCCTTCTCAATCTCTTCTATGTTGTTGAAGGAGCGGGCTATTTTTTTTGCTACCGTTTCTCCTACAAAACGGATACCCAGTGCGAAGAGTACGCGTTCAAAAGGCACTTCCTTGCTGGCCGAGATGCCCTTGATGATGTTTTCGGCTGACTTCTCTCCCATACGGTCCAGGTTCTTGATGTCGTCCGCCGTCAGTGTATATAAGTCTGCGGTGTCCTTAATCAGTCCCAAACGATAGAACATGTCTACCGTTTCCGGTCCCAGGCCGTCGATGTTCATAGCTTTCCGACTAATGAAATGTTCTATTTTTCCTTTTATTTGAGGAGGACAGGCGGCTTCATTCGGGCAGTAGTGGGCTGCTTCTCCTTCGTAGCGTATCAGCTTACTGCCACATTCGGGACAGTGGGTAATAAATTGCACCTTGTCGCCTAGCAGAAAACCGCGTGCATCCTTATCCACTCCTGTAATTTTAGGAATGATTTCTCCACCTTTTTCTACATAGACCATGTCACCGATGTGCAGGTCCAGTCCTTCAATGATGTCAGCATTGTGCAGGGATGCTCTTTTGACGATAGTGCCGGACAGTTGGACTGGATCCAGATTGGCCACCGGAGTAATGGCTCCTGTACGTCCCACGTGGTAGGTTACTTTGTTCAGTCGTGTCAGGGCACGTTCCGCCTGGAATTTGTAGGCAATGGCCCAGCGGGGAGATTTTGCCGTGAATCCCAGGTTTTTCTGTTGTTTCAGGCTGTTTACTTTCAACACGATGCCATCGGTGGCCACTGGCAGGTTCTTGCGCTCAACGTCCCAGTAGTTGATGAAATCGAACACTTCCTGCAATGTCCGCACTTTCCTCATGCAGTCCGAAATCTTGAATCCCCATTTGGCAGCTTCCTGCAGGTTCTCGTAGTGTCCGTCGCAAGGCAGGTTTTCGCCCAGCAGATAATATAGGTAAGCATCCAGTTTGCGCGATGCAACAATCGTGGAGTTCTGTAACTTCAAGGTGCCCGAAGCTGCATTCCGCGGATTGGCAAACAGGGGTTCTTCCTGCGCTTCTTTCTCTCGGTTCAGCTCTTCGAATACGGCCCATGGCATGAGAATTTCGCCTCTTATTTCAAACGAAGAAGGGTAATTGCCGTGAAGGACGAGCGGAATGGTGCGGATGGTTTTCACGTTGTCCGTCACGTCGTCTCCTTTCTCTCCGTCTCCGCGGGTGACGGCACGTACCAGCTTGCCGTCCTCGTAAGTCAGCGATATGGAAGTACCATCATATTTCAATTCACAGCAAATTTCGAAATCTTCGTTCAGGGCTTTTCTTACCCGTTCATAGAAGTCGGTCACTTCGCTTTCTGAATAAGTGTTGCCCAGTGAAAGCATGGGATACTTGTGGGTCACCTGCTTGAAATTCTTGTTGATGTCGCTGCCCACACGCCGGGTCGGTGAATTGTCGTCTTCAAATTCGGGGTGTGCTTTCTCCAGGTCCTGCAGTTCTCGCATCATGTCGTCAAACTGCTTGTCGGAAATCTCCGGATTGCTCAATACGTAATATCTATAATTGTGCCGGTGCAGTTCGGCCCGCAAATAATCGATTCTTTCTTTGATGTCCATAGTGAAATTCGGATTGTTTAGATACAAAAGTACAGGTTTCTCCCTGAATATTTGTACTTTTGCAAAAAATAAAATCGTATGCGTATAGACATCATTACTGTTTTACCGGAAATGATAGAAGGGTTCTTCAACTGTTCTATCATGAAGCGTGCTCAAAATAAAGGACTTGCCGAGATTCACATCCACAATCTTCGCGACTACACAGAAGATAAATACCGGCGGGTGGACGATTATCCCTTTGGCGGGTTTGCTGGTATGGTCATGAAAATCGAACCGATTGAACGGTGCATCAACCATCTGAAATCAGAACGAGAGTATGATGAAGTTATCTTTACAACTCCCGATGGGGAGCAGTTCAACCAACCGATGGCCAACTCGCTGTCTCTGGCACAGAACCTCATCATACTCTGCGGCCACTTCAAAGGAATTGACTACCGTATCCGCGAACATTTCATTACCAAGGAAATCAGCATAGGAGACTATGTGTTGACGGGTGGAGAACTGGCGGCTGCGGTCATGGCGGATGCCATTGTCCGCATCATTCCGGGAGTCATATCTGACGAACAATCTGCCTTGTCAGACTCCTTCCAGGACAACTTGCTGGCTGCTCCTGTCTATACCCGGCCGGCAGACTATAAAGGATGGAAGGTTCCTGAAATATTACTGTCCGGACATGAGGCGAAAATTAAGGAATGGGAGTTGCAACAATCATTGGAACGTACCCGCCGATTGAGGCCGGATTTGCTGGGTGAGTAAATTGGGGCTTGTATAAATAATAAAAACGGACATCTTGCAAGATGTCCGTTTTTATTATTTATAGAGTATAGTGTACTGACTTTTATACTTCAAGGGCTCCGACAATTTCTTTTACTGACTTGTAATGGTGTCGTTCAAGGTAGTCATTGATGCCTTCCACCACTTTGATGGTGACCGTTGGGTCTATGAAGTTGGCGGTTCCTATCTGGATGGCCGAAGCACCTGCCAGCATGAATTCTACAGCATCCTTCCAGTTCATGATTCCTCCCAATCCAATAACAGGAATCTTTACAGCTTTGGCCACCTGCCACACCATGCGGAGGGCAATGGGTTTGACGGCAGCTCCGGACATTCCTCCGGTCACAGTCGAGAGTACGGGACGTCTCTTCTCTGCATCAATCGCCATACCCAGCAGAGTGTTGATTAACGAAACGCTGTCTGCTCCTCCTGATTCGGCAGCGCGGGCTATCTCCGCAATGTCGGTAACGTTGGGCGAGAGTTTTACAATCAGCGTTTTCTTATAGACAGAGCGGACGGCCTTAACCACTTCTTCAGCTCCCTTGCAAGTAACACCGAAGGCCATACCTCCTTGCTTGACGTTCGGGCAGGAAATATTCAGCTCGATGGCAGGAATCCGGTCCAGCTCGTTGATGATGGAGGCCGTCTCCACATAGTCTTCAATGGCAGCTCCCGATACGTTTACAATCATATTGGTAGGGATATCCTTGATGCGGGGATAGATGTGTTTCACAAAATAATGCACTCCCTTGTTTTGCAAACCTACGGCATTCAACATGCCGGAAGGGGTTTCTGCCATGCGTGGATAAGGATTTCCTTCACGTTTATGAAGTGTGGTTCCTTTTACAATAATACCGCCAATTTGGGATATGTCAATGAAATCTGCAAACTCTTCACCATATCCAAACGTGCCGGATGCTGTCATTACCGGATTTTTCATCTGTAATGCGCCGATGTTTACGCTTAAATCTGCCATAATAGTCTATCTATATTAAATACAGGGCCTTCTTTACATACACACAAATGGCCTTCGGTGGTGTTTTCCACGCAGCAAAGGCAGGCGCCAATACCGCAGGCCATTGTATTCTCCAGTGATACCTCGCAACTGATGCCTTTGCTACGGGCGTATTTGGCTACAGCCATCATCATGGGCTTGGGGCCACAGGTATATATCTGCCTGAAAGTTTTCTTTTCCAATATGGAATGTTGTGTCACATACCCTTTCTCGCCGTAACTGCCGTCTTCGGTGGTGGTATATACATCGCCGTAGGCTGCAAACAAGTCCAGCTGGAGCAAATCCTTTTGACTTCTGGCGCCTAACAGAAAGGTGGGCTTGCTGCCAGCTCCGGCCAACTGTTGTCCCAAGTAGAGCATAGGAGCGGTTCCTACGCCTCCGCCCACCAGTAACAACTCATCTGTAGGATTCTGGGGCATCGTAAAACCGTTACCTAAGGGGAACACGACGTTGAGGGTATCGTTGGCTCTTGCTTCTCCTAAACGTCTGGTTCCGTCTCCAACCAACTGAATCAAGAACCAGATTTCGTTGCGCTGCCTGTCTACAAAGTTGATAGAGATGGGGCGTCGCAAGAAAGTTGAAGGCGAGCCGTCTACTCGGATTTCGGCAAATTGTCCGGGAAGCATGTCGGGAAGTGGAGACGTAGAAGTCAGTTTGAGCAATACATAATTATCATGCAAACGAACATTCTCCGTCACCGTCAGATCTAAAATGTACTTATTCATCATTGATATATAATAGCTGATAATTCTCTCTATGTTATAGTACAAAGATACGGGATTTTGGGTAAAATCCGTTGGCTTGCCTTCTAATTTTCGGGTTTGAATATCTCAAATGTATTATCATCAAAGAAAATCCTTATTTCTGTAATCTTCCTTGCAGGCTTTTCCCTGTACACAATCTCCTGTTTTACAATCTCTTTAGGGGTGTTTGCTGGCTTTTCTATGACCATTTCCTTGCGTTTTTCAGCTTCGCTTGTCCCTTCGGTCGCATTTTTCGTATTCTCAGCAAATAGCGGATAGTCAAATTCCACACCACCAGTTGTTGCATCTCCGGCAGGTTGAGTGGAGTTATTGCTCATGTTTCCTTGTCCGGTCAACAACCATTCCAAGTTGATGTCGCTATAACGCTGATGAAGACGGAGAATGACTTCCGTACTCGGGTATTTGTTTCTGGGACCCAAAAT
The DNA here is from genome assembly GCF_949298305.1 of uncultured Bacteroides sp. GTDB lineage: Bacteria > Bacteroidota > Bacteroidia > Bacteroidales > Bacteroidaceae > Bacteroides. Next base: position 6,400 of record NZ_CASFWU010000011.1, read on the forward strand.
ATGGGAAATGGTAGCTTGTGCCACACCGATACTCTCGGCAAATGCTCCTGCTGTCAACCCTTCCCGGTCCATAATCATCTTAAATCTATCTTTTATACTCATCTAGAGGTAATTTTACAAATATAATATATGAATTTACTGGTTACAAAGGTAAACAAATGGAATTACAAATGCAAATATGTTCATTTGCAAAAGTAATATTACAAATATAATAACTACATTTTCGTTTGTAAACACTCGGCAAGGTATCTATATAATAAACGCATAGATTATACTAGAATAAGAAGTTCAACAAATACTCATAATTAGCTGGATATTATATAAATATAATATTGTAAATGTGTAAATTCATGCGTATATTACAAATGTTTGTACCAATACTCCTCTACTCTTTTACTATTTAATTGATTTCTTCCTATTATTTTTTTGGTTATGAACCATATAAGAATTGAATGTGCCATGTATGAAAGGTGCCTTTATAAATGTAATAATGATATGAATATTACGTAAGATTTTGGTATTATAATTGTGATTACTGCTTGTTTATACATGTGTATTACAAACGTAAATCACAAATGTGCTATTAAAAGAGCTGTTTTACTCCTATTATTACATTACTTATGTAAATCTATCAAGCTATAATTAATAATCAATCGGCTTATGAAAGAAATTCGGGTATCAAATTTCCTCCTGGTATTACTTTTTTTAGGATTTTGCGAGCAACTTAGGGTGTAAGGTTGGTCTTAATGGCAAATCCTTGCATTTTTTTCGTGTCTATGGACAGGAGAAAAAGAAAAAAAGATTCTGAGAGGCTTCTTTTCCCATTAAAATATTGTTTACGAGAACTTTACACTCGTTTTGGACGAACGCAACTACTCGTATTTTAGAGAAACAAGGCGTTGGGATAAGGTTAATTCATTGGCTACGCATTTTTGTCTCTTTTGTCGCAAGACGTTTCGCATAAATCGTTTGCACGGCTCGCAACGAACACTTGTACGGTTCGTGATGGATACTTGTACGGTTTATGAGAGAATCCGATGCCGGGGAAGAAGCTTTGCTGTATCCCGCAAACAGGCCTCAGATAAGAAAAGGAAGAGGGTGTGTCAAAACTAAAAGTGAAAGACAACTTGTTATTTTTAGACACGGAATTACACGGAAACTCGCGGATTATTATTCTTCTTTCTCCGTGTTTTTTCGTGTAATTTCGTGTCTGAAGGGAAGCGGTTCCTTAATACGGCACATCTTCCGGATTTCGTTGAAGAGTGGATTGGTCAATGAAGAATCTTGAATACCAGTTCGCGGAGCAGGTCTCCGTCCGTCAACGAAGAATTACCCACTCCCTTCGATTTGGCATCAGTATATCTGATTTCACCGATGATTTGCATGGTCTTAACTCCACTGTATCGCCTCATGGCAGTCAGATATTCGCGAGCCTGCCACGGTGTTTTCAGTCCCAGGAACGAGGCTACTCCCTGTTCGCTCTTTTCAGGCGCATAATAAGCCAGCATCAGATTAGAAAAGAATCCAAAAAGTAAGGATAAAGTCATCTGAATGGGATTATTCTTAGGATTTTCGTCAAAGTATTTTATTATCCTATTTGCTTTCAGAACATCTTTTTCGATTAAAGCGGTGCGAAGTTCAAAGTTGTTGTAGTCTTTGCTGATTCCGATGTTGTACTCAATCTGCTCAGGTGTGATGCGTGTCTGCTTTTTGGGAAGCGTTATGACCAGTTTTTCCAATTCACCTGTCAGACGACTAAGGTCTGTTCCCACAAAATCTGCCAGCATGGAGGTTGCTTTGGACTCTATGTCGAGCCCTTTCCGTTTCAGGTAGGAAGTGATGAAAGCAGGCAGTTGTGCTTCCTTCAGTTTTTTGGATTCAAACAAGACTCCCACCTTCTCTATCTCTGCCGCCAGCTTCTTCCGACGGTCCAATACGCCGTGTTTGTGGCACAACACCAGAATGGTCGATTTCAGTGGCTTCTGCAAGTAATATACCAGTTCCTCTATGTTGCGGACTGATTGAGATTCTTTGACAATGACCACCTGATATTCGGACATCATGGGGTACCTTTTGGCGGCATTAATGATGGTGGCCACATCTACATCAGCACCATATACAACGATCAGATTGAATTCTTTTTCTGTTTCCGTCAGCACGTGTTCTTCTATGTAGTCCGCAATAAGGTCAATGTAGTATGCTTCTTCCCCCATCAAGTAGTAGACGGGGCGATATTGTTTGGCACGAAGCTCTTTCAGGATGTCATCGCACGTGATTTCTTGTTTTCCAACCATGAGATTACCAGTCAAATTTCAGATGTCTAACGGTTTTTTTCTCTTCAATAATCATGCGTAGAGAATTGATGCCAATCTCTACGTGCTCGGTCACGTATTCGCGAGTGACGAGGTCGTCGCTTTTTTCTGTTTTTACGCCTTCGGGAATCATGGGCTGGTCTGAAACCAGAAGCAGGGCACCCGTTGGTATGTGATTGGCAAATCCGCAACTGAACAGGGTGGCTGTCTCCATATCTACCGCCATGGCCCTTGTTTTGCGCAAATAATCTTTAAACATCTCGTCGTGTTCCCAGATGCGGCGGTTGGTCGTGTAAACGGTTCCGGTCCAGTAGTCACGTGCATGGTCACGAATGGCCGATGAAACGGCACGTTGCAGCATGAAGGCAGGCAAAGCCGGCACTTCTGGCGGAAAATAGTCATTTGAGGTCCCCTCGCCACGGATAGCGGCAATGGGAAGTATCAGGTCGCCTATTTGATTTTTCTTGCTTATACCGCCGCATTTGCCCAGAAACAGGCATGCTTTCGGCTGGATGGCACTCAGCAAGTCCATGATGATGGCTGCATTGGGACTTCCCATGCCAAAATTGATGATGGTCATTCCTTCGGCTCTGGCTGACAGCATGTTTGCATCGCGCCCCAGAATAGGAACATTGAATTTGTCAGCAAACAATTCTACATATTTGTTGAAGTTGGTCAGCAGGATGTATTCATCAAAATCCTCCAGTCTCCGTTTGGTGTAGCGGGGAAGCCAATTGGCTACGATTTCTTCTTTTGTTCTCATAAGATTTCATTAAATTTGCGCGTTCAAGCTTCCAGTCGGGAAATCCCGAAAATGCTGGAATACGAAACTTGAATTATTTAACTGACAAATATAGTAAATGTTACCATTAAACCTGCCTGCATTCGACGCTAAAATTACTGTGAGAGACGGAAAAAATGTTATATTTGACGAGATTCGCCGTCGTTATGTCGCCCTGACCCCCGAAGAATGGGTGCGGCAACACTTCATCCACTATCTTATTGCTCATAAGGGTTACCCGAAGGCACTTCTGGCAAACGAAGTGCAGGTTACTTTGAACGGAACCAAGAAACGGTGTGATACAGTGCTTTACAGACGGGATTTGACAGCGCGGATGATTGTGGAATACAAGGCGCCCGATATTGAGATTACCCAAGCTGTTTTTGACCAGATTATGCGCTACAATATGGTTCTGAGGGTAGATTACCTGGTGGTCAGCAATGGGAGGCAGCATTTCTGTTGTCGCCTCGATTATGAACGAAACAGCTATTGTTTTTTGGAGGAGATTCCCGGATACGTTTCCCTTTGATTGGAAAACAAGACAGGCCAAGAAGGAGGAAACAACGTTCCCTTGCCTCTTGGCCTGTCTTTTTAGTTTTTTTTCTGTGGCTAAGAATTATTCGGCATCAGCACTTCTGCGTCTTCTCAACGGTTTTTCCTTTGCCGGTTCTTCTTTGGGTTCCATGTTTACACCTGCCAGTTCAGGGTCAATCAGGATGCGTCCGCAGTACTCACAAACAATCACTTTCTTGCGTGAGCGTACGTCCAATTGTCTCTGGGGCGGAATCTTGTTGAAACAACCGCCACAGGCATCACGTTGTACATACACAATGCCTAATCCGTTGCGGGAATTCTTGCGGATACGTTTGAAGGACTGGAGCAGACGCGGTTCTATTTTAGTTTCCAAATCTTTGGCTTTGTCGCGCAGCCTTTCCTCTTCCTGCTTGGTTTCCGACACAATTTCATCCAACTCGTTCTTTTTTACTTCAAGATCCTTTTGCCTTTCCTCCAGAGTTTTAGCGCTTTCTTCTGCTTCGGCAGATTTTTCCTGTTCCTGAGCAGTGAATTCTTTGATGCGCTTTTCACAAAGTTCAATTTCCAATGTCTGGAATTCTATTTCCTTGCTGAGGAAATCATACTCACGGTTGTTGCGCACATTTTCTTGCTGCTCTTTGTATTTGGCTACCGAAACTTTGGCCGCCTCAATTTCAACCTTCTTACCGGCAATGGAAGTTTTTAATTCTGCCACTTCGGCCTTGATACGTTCAATACGGGTTTTCAGACCTGCTATTTCGTCCTCCAAGTCCTGTACTTCCAGCGGGAGTTCTCCCCGCAATGTCTTGATTTCGTCGATTTTGGACAATGTGGTCTGTAGCTGGTACAAGGTACTCAGTTTTTGCTCCACGGTCAGCTCCTGAGATTCTTTTTTTGTTTCTTTCGCCATTTTTGTTACATGTATTTTATGGGATTCGTATTCACTTTGGTCATCTGAACTTCCAGATTGGGGAACGTCTCCCGGATTAGTGTATAAAAGATTTCTTTTGTATATTGTTCACTCTCGTAATGTCCGATTTCTGCCAGCAGGATATCCGTTTCATGGCCGAAATATTCATGGTACTTGATTTCACCCGTAATGAATACATCGGCCTGGTTGCCGATGGCGAGCGGTATCAAAAAGGCACCTGCTCCGCCACACAAGGCCACCTTCTGTATTTCTCGTCCAATGAGTTTGTTATGTCGGATACATCCCACTTCAAAAGTCTTTTTGATCTGTTTTAAAAACTCCAGTTCTGTTTCCGGAGCATCCAGCTCTCCGATGACGCCTGCCCCGGCCTGCATCCACTCGTTTTTCAACGGAAATATATCGAAGGCCGGTTCTTCGTAAGGATGGGCATTCAGCAACGCTCTAAGGACCTCCGCTCTCCGATAGGCAGGCAGAATAATTTCAATGCGTATTTCCTTCTCAGTGTGAAATTCCCCGATGTTACCGCAAAAAGGGTTTGTTCCCTCTCCTGCTCTGAAGGTTCCTTCTCCGCTTGTATTGTAGCTGCATTGGTCATATTTTCCAATACACCCTCCTCCTGCTTCAAACAAAGCCTCGCGTACCCGATTTGCTTCAGCTTCCGGGACAAAAGTCACCATTTTCAGCAACATGTTTTCTTTGGGTTCAAGAACACGTACATTCTTCAAACCGATTTTCTCGGCCATTTTGAAATTGACACCTCCCCAAGCATTGTCCAGATTGGTATGAGCGGAATAGATAACTATTTCGTTTTTAATGGCCTTCAGTATGCAGCGTTCCACATAATCTTTGCCGGTTATGGACTTGTAGCCTTTGAAGATAAGCGGATGGTGTGAGATTACCAGATTATATCCCAAGGCAATGGCCTCGTCCAGCACAGCTTCAGTAACGTCAAGACACAATAAAGCCCCTGTTGCTTCCGCATCTGTTAGTCCAATTTGCAAGCCGGCATTGTCAAATCCGTCTTGCAAAGGCAGAGGCGCGAACCGTTCAAGGGCGCTTACGATTTCCTTTATTTTCATTTCAACGGAGAAATTTGCTTGCAAAGATACTAAAAAGCCGTGAATCACAGTGCTGTTTTGTTTTTTTTTTGCAAAATAGCTTCTATGACACAGATGTTGCTTGCCCTTCTTTCCTTACCTTTGCAGGGTCAAATTGATTTAAAATTCAAGTTTCGGTTTTACCGGAACTTGAAGAAGTTAGTAGGAGTTATCGCCCGCCTTGAGTCGGGCTGAGGAGTTAAAGGTCAATAGAAAGTAAATGGTTTACAAAGTATCGGCTTTACTCTTTAACTTCTTAACTACTTAACTACCCAATGAATATTTTAAAAAGAAACTTTAGTAAAATAAAAAAAATAATGGACGAGCATACAAAGTTAAATTCGATACGTTTTGTCTCTTTAGGACCGGGAGATCCGGAGCTGATTACTGTGAAAGGGCTGAAGGCATTGCAGGAGGCCGATTGCATATTCTGTCCCGAGACAGTTACACGGCAGGGGGAAGGGCTGTCGAGAGCAGCAGACATCATGCTTGAGCTCGGCATAGATAGTCGGCATTTCTACCGTTTCAGCCTTCCTATGGACAAACGGCGCGAAAAAGCATTGGAAGCATACGACAAGGTGTGCGTCGAGGCAGCCAACCTATGGAAAAAAGGATTAAAAGTCTGCTTGGTAGCAGAAGGAGATGCGGGCCTTTACTCCTCTGTACATTACGTTTATGAGAAACTGGACTCGGAAGGAATCCCCGTGGAGCACATAGCCGGCATACCTGCCTTTATTGCGGCTGGAGCCTGTGGAGGATTGCACATTGTCAGCCAGGAAGAGCGGCTGATGGTCGTTCCCGGTGTCGTGACAGCCGATGAAATCGGTAATTTTGTGGGAAACGGACATGCTGTAGTTATCATGAAGTTGTCCCGTTGTAAAGAAGAGATTAAGCGGTGTCTTCAGTTGCATCCGGAATATGATTATCATTATTTTGAAAATGTAGGGCTTCCCAATGAAGTCTGTTTGCAGGAAACGGAGCAGATTGAAACAGCGGCTTTCCCCTATTTTTCGCTTCTGATTGTCCGACCCAAAGCATCTTAAAACTTTAAGTTTCGGTTTTACCGAATTGAAAATCGGCGAAGCCAAACTTGCAGGAGTTAGAGGAGTTAGAAGAAGTTATCGCCCGCCAGGGCGGGCTAAGGAGTTAAAGGCCAATAGACCTGTTACTACCAATTTTTCCTTTTGCAAGACTGTCGGCTTTAACTTCTAACAGAGCAAAGCGAAGTGATAACTTATAACTTCTTAACTTCTAACAAAATATCGAACCCGAAACTTGAGTTAAAGCTGATTTAACTTAAGTTTCGCAAGTGCTCAACTTGCTAGTTGACAAGGCTTCAGTCAACAAGTTTACAAGGCTGGAATGCCCTGTTTGACCAAATGCCGCTTGGAACGGCTCGCTACAAACGCCTTGTCAACTCGTCAACTGCAACTTGAGCTTGCGAAAGTTGAGTGATTTAATACAATTTCGCATACCATAGGCGGCGTTTTTAGGGAAAAGAACTACCTTTGTCCCCTAATAAATCATTAAAGCAGAGACAGACATGAAAAAAATTGCTTTGTATATGTTGATGCTCGTTTTGAGCATCGGCTATGTAGCTGCCCAAGGAAAGGCAGACATCAAGTTTGACAAGACCACTCACGACTTCGGCACTTTCTCTGAGAACGATCCGGTTGTAAGTTGTGTTTTTACATTCACTAATGTGGGAGACGCTCCGCTGGTCATTCACCAAGCAGTGGCCTCTTGCGGTTGTACAGTTCCCGAATATACCCAAGAACCGGTTTTACCAGGCAAGAAAGGTACTATCAAGATAACTTACAACGGTACGGGAAAATATCCCGGACATTTCAAGAAATCCATCACGTTGCGGACTAACGCCAAGACAGAAATGATGAGAATTTACGTCGAAGGAGATATGACGGCAAAAGATGCAAAATAATTTGCCTTTTGGCATGAAAAAAAAGGAGAATTCTATGGGATTCTCCTTTTTTTTTGCTTTCTTTGAGAAATTTTTCATCGCAACTTGCAAGGTTGCGCCTCGTTACCCTACCAAATGGGTGTCTTAACCTTTAAATTAGAATCATTTAGAACCAAATTTGGGACATGAAACAAGAAGAAGAGAAACTGACCGGATTGCCGGAAAACGCTTTTCGGGAACTGAAACCTGGTGAAGTTTACAATCCGCTGATGAGTCCGGACAAAAAATATCCTGAAGTAACGCTTTGGTCTGTGCTTTGGGGCATCGGAATGGCCATTCTGTTTTCCGCCGCCGCCGCCTTTTTAGGATTGAAGGTCGGGCAAGTTTTCGAAGCCGCAATTCCCATAGCGATTATCGCTGTCGGTGTTTCCGGTGCGGCAAAGCGTAAGAATGCGTTAGGAGAAAATGTTATCATCCAATCTATCGGAGCCAGTTCGGGTGTCATAGTGGCTGGTGCCATTTTTACTTTGCCGGCTTTGTACATCCTTCAGGAAACCTATCCTGAAGAGATTACCGTCACCTTCATGCAAGTGTTTATCAGTTCCTTGCTGGGCGGAGTATTGGGTATCCTTTTCCTGATTCCCTTCCGTAAATACTTTGTCAGCAACATGCACGGCAAATATCCTTTTCCAGAGGCTACTGCCACGACTCAGGTACTTGTTTCCGGTGAAAAGGGCGGAAATCAGGCTAAATCCTTGTTGGCAGCCGGACTGGTGGGAGGTCTATATGACTTTATTGTGGCCACATTCGGTTGGTGGAACGAGAATTTCACGACCCGTGTCTGCGGTTTTGGAGAAATGTTGGCCGAGAAAGCCAAGCTGGTATTTAAAGTCTATACAGGAGCTGCAGTGTTGGGATTAGGATATATTGTGGGACTGAAATATGCTGCCATTATCTGTGCTGGTTCACTGGCCGTTTGGTGGATTATCATTCCCGGCATGTCGCTCATCTGGGGTGGTGACGTACTGAACCAGTGGAATCCTGAAATTACGGCAACAGTAGGAAGCATGTCGCCCGAACAGATTTTCCAATATTATGCCAAGAGCATCGGCATTGGTGGTATAGCCATGGCCGGCATCATCGGCATCATCAAGTCATGGGGCATCATTAAGAGTGCTGTGGGATTGGCTGCCAAAGAAATGGGAGGAAAATCGGAAGTAGACTCTAACGTCAAACGTACGCAACGGGACCTCTCCATGAAGATTATTGCAATCGGATCGATTGTTACCCTGGTGTTGGTTTTACTCTTCTTCTATTTCGACGTGATGCAGGGTAATGTTCTTCACACCATCGTCGCCATCCTTTTGGTGGCGGTCATTGCTTTTTTGTTTACGACCGTTGCTGCCAATGCCATTGCCATCGTGGGAACTAACCCAGTGTCCGGCATGACGCTGATGACCCTGATTCTGGCTTCTGTTGTCATGGTTGCTGTGGGGCTACGCGGTCCTGGCGGCATGATGGCGGCTCTGATTATGGGAGGCGTAGTATGTACAGCCCTATCCATGGCCGGCGGCTTCATTACCGATTTGAAAATTGGCTATTGGCTGGGAAGTACCCCCATCAAGCAGGAAACCTGGAAATTTCTGGGTACTGCCGTTTCTGCCGCTACGGTAGGTGGCGTAATGATTATCTTGAACAAAACATACGGTTTTACCAGCGGACAGTTGGCTGCCCCTCAGGCTAATGCGATGGCTGCCGTGATAGAACCCTTAATGAATGGTGTGGCTGCGCCGTGGCTGTTGTACGGCATAGGTGCCATACTGGCCGTCATCCTCACCTTCTGCAAGGTACCGGCATTGGCTTTCGCGTTGGGCATGTTCATTCCGCTGGAGCTCAACATTCCGCTGATTGTGGGTGGAGCCATCAACTGGTATGTGACGACCCGAAGCAAAGACGCCTCGTTGAATGCTGCACGTGGGGAGAAAGGAACGCTCATTGCTTCCGGATTTATTGCCGGTGGCGCTCTGATGGGTGTGGTCAGTGCTGCCATGCGATTTGGAGGTATCAATCTGATAAACAATGAGTGGTTGCAAAATACGTGGTCTGAAGTCTTGGCTTTGTGCGCTTACGCCATCTTAATCATTTATTTTATCAAAGCTTCAATGAAGGTGAAGTAACAGATTGAACATCAATATTCTGTGTTGATAATTTTATATCTCTCTAATTCCATATTAGTATGAAGAGAATTTTTTTTCTGGCTTTTATATTTCTTTCAACTATGGTATTTGCACAGAAGGCTATCGAGTTACCTTTGTGGCCTAATGGCATGCCCAACACTAATGGGCTGCCATGCGATCAGGAAGATTTGGACGGAGGTCGTGTCGCCCATGTGGTCAATCCTTTCATAACCGTTTATCAGGCGGGCCGGCCCAATGGAATGGCCATTATCATGTGTCCCGGTGGGGCGTATGCCCGTTTGGCTTTGGGCCACGAAGGACACGACATGGCTTCTTGGTTCAACACACAAGGCATTACATACGTTGTTTTAAAATATCGTATGCCCAATGGACATCACGAAGTCCCTCTTTCCGATGCAGAACAGGCCATCCGGTTGGTACGTAAGCATGCTTCCGAATGGGGCATCAATCCGCATCGGGTAGGCATCATGGGCGCATCGGCCGGCGGACATCTGGCTGCTTCACTGGCTACACTTTGTATAAGTGAAGATACCCGTCCTAATTTCCAGATTCTTTTTTATCCGGTCATTTCCATGTTGAAGGAGGTGACTCATGGTGGTTCCCGTCAGAATCTGATCGGTGACAATCCCAGCAAGGATTTGGAAGACAGATTCTCGTTGGAAAGACAAGTTTCCGCCCATTCACCACAAGCTTTCATCATGCTTTCGGGAGATGATGCAACTGTACCTCCCATCAACGGCATCGGATATTACTTGGCTCTGTGCGAGCAGAAAATTCCCGCTACGCTTCATGTCTATCCCACAGGCGGGCATGGATGGGGATTCAGAGATGATTTTACTTACAAACGTCAATGGACCGGCGAACTGGAAAAATGGTTACGTGACGGTTTGATATTCAACGATTAAAATAAAACAATGAAATTCTAAAAAGGAAAAATGAAGAAAATAGCGCATATTCTGTTAGGAATACTTTGTATGCTGCCTGTGGCAGGCTTTGCACAAGATAATGGAGAATTGATGGTAAGCAACGCAGTCGGCTTTATTGATATACCTTATGTTGCCCATACTTTGGATCAGGAAGAAACGGAGGACCTGGTAATCAATTGCGATGAAATGGACTGTACCACGTTTGTTGAATATGTGTTGGCTTTGTCCTTGTCCCCTACTGAAGACGGACAGGTAGCTGAAGGTGACTTTGCCAATTTTGTTCAGAAAATCCGTTACAGAGACGGCAAGATAGATGGTTATGCCTCACGCCTGCATTATATAACAGACTGGGTTAACAATGGTGTGAAAGGCGGATTTTTGGAAGATGTAACTGCTGAACATAGCCCCTACGTCATGAAAGTGTCTTTAAACTATATGACATCTCATCCCGAAGCATATAGACAATTGGCTAATTCACCGGAAAATGTTGCCAAGATGAAAGAGATAGAGAAGGCTTTATCCGGTCAGGAAATACACTATATTCCGAAGGATAATCTTCCGAATAACGGACTGCCTTGGATTAAGAATGGTGATATCATTGCCATTACTACCAATATCGAGGGGTTGGATGTTGCTCACATGGGCATTGCCTTCTATGTACAAGGCAAGCTTTGCCTCCTTCACGCCTCTTCTACGGCCAAGAAAGTTATTGTTTCCAAAGTGGCATTGGCTCAGATGCTGAAGGATAATGATAACTGGACTGGCATTCGCGTGTTGCGAATGAAGAAATAATCCGATTCCAGATTTCGCCGAGAAGAATGCCCCAAAGAAGATGACTACCGGTTTTCCTGACCGGGATAGACCTTCTTGGGGCATTCTTGTTTTATTTTTATTGAAGTTTCGCAAGTGCTCAACTTAGCAGTTAACAAGGCTTCAGTCAACAAGTCTACAAGGCTGGAATTCCCTGTTTGATGAAGTGCCGCTTGAAACGGATCGCTACAAACCCTTGTCAACTGCAACTTGAGCTTGCTAAAGTTGAGATTTTTACTAAAGTTTCTGAAGCAATAAGGTACTCAAGTTTCGGTTTTACCGGAACTTGAAGAAGTTAGCAGGAGTTAGAAGGAAGCCCCCTCCAACTCCCCCCCGAAGGGGGAGAGGTCTCGCCAGGGCGGGCTTAGGAGTTAAAAGCCAATAGAAAAACAAACGGCTCACAATGTATCGGCTTAACTCCTTAACTTCTTAACTACTTAACTACCAGAGAAATATTAAAACCGAAACATTAGTTTTTAATAGCTTCTCATCATCAGAATGGAAGTGGTCCGTCTCCCCCCATGCTTCCAAATGGATTGTCTTGTGGTGGAAAATCGGATGACATAGGAGGCGGAGGTGTAGACGAACTGCCAATGGGCGTATTCATACGCGAACTGAAAGTAGCTCCCCCTCCTTCAGAAGGTGGAGGGATAATCATGTCGTCCTCCGGATTCTGGAAACGGGTAAACTGACCGATGAAGCGGAGCCTTACGTCGCCTACTGCACCGTTACGGTGTTTGGCAATAATAATTTCCGCCATGCCGCGCAGGTCAGTCCCGTCGGCCGAGGTATATATCTTATAATATTCCGGACGATGGATGAAGCATACCATATCGGCATCTTGTTCGATGGCTCCCGATTCACGCAGGTCGCTCAATTGTGGCCGCTTTCCTTCTTCTCCTTCGCGGTTCTCTACGCCACGGTTCAACTGAGACAAGGCAATGATGGGAATATTCAGCTCCTTGGCCAGTCCTTTCAGTGAGCGGGAGATGGTACTGACTTCTTCTTGGCGACTGCCGAAAGACATGCCGCTCGCATTCATCAGCTGAAGGTAGTCGATGATAATCAGTTTGACATTGTGTTCACGCACCAGTCGGCGGGCTTTGGTACGCAGTTCGAATACAGAGAGTGAAGGCGTATCGTCCACATACAGTGGCGCGTCCAGCAGGTCGCGCAGTTTGGAATCCAACTGTTGCCATTCATAGTCGGCCAGCTGTCCGCTCTTGATTTTCTCACTTGGAATCTCGCATACATTTGAAATCAGACGGTTCACCAACTGAACGTTGCTCATTTCGAGTGAGAACAAAGCTACCGGATTGTGGTAGTTGACAGCAATGTTCTTGGCCATGGACAGCACGAAAGCCGTCTTACCCATGGCCGGACGGGCAGCAATGATGATGAGGTCTGAATTTTGCCAGCCCGAAGTCATCTTGTCCAGCTTGGTGAATCCGCTTTCCAGTCCGCTCAGACCGTCGGTCCGCGCGGCAGCCTTCTGTATCAGCTGGTAGGCTTCGGCAATGACAGGATTAATTTGCGTGTAGTCCTTCTTCATGTTCTGCTGGGAAATCTCGAACAGCTTTCCTTCAGCTTCCTGCATCAGGTCGTCCACGTCCAATGTCTCGTCAAAAGCCTTGCTCTGGATGTTGCTGGTGAAAGTTATCAGTTCCCGTGCCAATGCTTTTTGGGCAATGATGCGGGCATGATATTCGATGTGTGCAGAAGAGGCAACTTTGCTGCTCAGTTGGGTAATGTAGAACGGACCACCAATTTCTTCCAGTTCCCCGCGTTTGGAAAGCTGTTCCTTTACTGTAAGAATATCGACCGGTTTCTGGTTGACAGCCAAATCTGTAATAGCGGAATAAATCAGCTGATGTCGATGTTCGTAAAACGATTCCGGGCGCAGAATTTCGCTGACCAGCGAGTATGCGTCCTTCTCTATCATCAATGCTCCCAATACGGCTTCCTCCAGCTCGACAGCCTGAGGCTGTATGCGTCCGTAGTCGTTTACGGGCTGTGTCGTTTTGCTTTTGGAAGTCCGGGTAGTTCGTCTTTGCTCTGCCACGTTGTTTTAGTTTTAGTTCTGATTTCTTTATTCTCTCCTTTCCCCGGAAGGACCTATCCGAGACGGTCTCTCACAAGAAAGGAGGAACAAAGATAGCACTAACCTCTGTTTTTACCCAATTTTCTGAAGGCGTTTTCAAATTTCGGTTGGTTAAAAATCAGCCCCCTTACACTGTGAAACATATTGCTTCACATTATTCTTCTGATAGTCAGTAGATAGGCAGACAGGTGGAGGCATGAAGGCAAAACAAATAATGGTTCAAGAGAATCAGGGTGCTAAACATCAACTTGACGCTAGCCAAGTACCACTTTACGGACGTAACTATCTACATTATGGAAGCTAATATGCATGAATCAAATTGTTTCCTGTGACTGGATACAAGATTGGGCACTTCTGCAATAAGAAGAAAGTTTGGTACGTTATGGGGACACGAAAGTTTTTTAGGGTAATAAGCGGCGGTTTCGTTTTTTATTGCTACTTTCATGCCCAATAATCCATGTTTAAAATCTGATAAATATCATACGAATGATTGCTTTTCCGAATGCAAAAATCAATTTGGGGTTGAACATCGTTGAAAAACGGACTGACGGATACCACAATCTGGAGACCGTTTTCTATCCGGTTGCCGTGGAAGACGCACTGGAGGTTCACCGGGCCGAAGAGGGGGATGAGAAATGCCGCCTGCACCAGTCGGGCCTGGAGATTGCGGGAACGCCCGACAACAATTTGGTGGTCAAGGCCTATAACCTGCTGGACAAGGACTTTGGACTGCCGCCCGTAGACATCTATTTGCACAAGCACATCCCCTCGGGAGCGGGTTTGGGCGGAGGATCGTCGGACGCGGCTTTCATGCTGAAACTGCTGAACGGCAAGTTCAATCTGGGGCTTACTGAAGATTCGTTGGAAGAATATGCCGCCCGTCTGGGTGCCGATTGTGCTTTCTTCATCCGCAACCGTCCCGTGTTTGCCGAAGGAATAGGCAATGTATTCTCGCCTGTTTCCCTCTCTCTTGAAGGCTGTCAGATTGTCTTGGTGAAACCGGACATTTTTGTTTCCACCCGCGATGCTTTCTCGCAAATCAAGCCCCACCGACCGGAGATTCCACTGAAAGAAGCCATCAGCCTCCCCTTGGAGCAATGGAGGGAAGTCTTGACAAACGATTTTGAGGCAAGTGTATTCCCGCAGTATCCGGAAATTGGTGAAATCAAAGAAGAACTTTATGCAAAAGGTGCGTTTTATGCAGCCATGAGCGGTTCAGGCTCGTCCGTGTTCGGTCTATTTGATCCGGAGACTTCGCTACCTTCACTTCATTTCGACGAGAAGGCGTTTGTTTATAAGGGTGTCTTGAAATAAAAGCGTATTTACAAGAACATTTAGGTTCCGCCAGACGTTCTATATAAAGAACCGGACACATATACACACTTCTCTAAAGTAAAGAATGTATCTGCAATCCATTAATATCCACAATTATGACACATCAGATGCCCCAACTTCCGTATGCCAGCAGCGCATTGGAACCTGTAATCAGTCAGCAAACCATCGAATTCCATTACGGCAAACATCTTCAGACGTACGTAAACAACCTGAACAATCTGGTGAAAGGTACGGAATTTGAGGACAAGAACGTGGAATTCATCGCAGCCCATGCTCCCGAAGGAGCCATTTTCAACAATGCCGGACAAGTACTGAATCATACCCTCTACTTCTTGCAGTTCTCTCCCGCCCCCGACCATAAAGAACCCACAGACAAGTTGGCCGAAGCCATTGTACGTGACTTCGGAAGTTTTGAGAACTTCAAGAAAGAGTTCAACGCAGCCGGCGTAAGCCTGTTCGGCTCCGGCTGGGCTTGGCTTTCAGCCGACAAGGAAGGCAAGTTGCACATCACCAAAGAGCCTAACGGCAGTAACCCCGTACGCAATGGACTCACTCCCCTGCTCTGCTTCGACGTATGGGAACATGCCTACTATCTGGACTATCAGAACAGACGGGCCGACCACTTGAATGCACTTTGGGAGATTATTGACTGGGATGTAGTTGGCACACGGCTGGGATAATATGACCCACCTGCAAGTAATGAACGAACTACCTGTAAGTAACGAACGGATTACCCATAAGTAACCGGGCGATTACTTATAGGTAGTTTGTCTGTGTAGTATAACAGCAAGGCATTTTGATTTTGATTTGATTATGATTGTTCATATACGGCAAGAGCAGAGCGGTAACTTACCGGCAATCTTCAGCTTGGTGGAAACAGCCTTTGCAACTATGAAGGAGAGCGACCACCGGGAACATTTTTTGGTGGACAGGCTTCACCGGTCGGATTCATTTGTACCTGAGCTATCGCTTGTTGCCGAAACCGACGATGGACAGCTTGTGGGATACATTTTACTCGCAAAAGTGGGAATCGTGTCCGGAAAGAAGCGGACAACAAGTTTGGCGGTAGCCCCTTTGGCAGTACTTCCCGACTGTCAGAACCAAGGCATCGGAGGAATTTTGCTAAAAGAAGCCCACAAGAAGGCGGCCTCCTTGGGATACGGAACTGCTGTTATACTTGGGCATAAGGATTATTATCCGCGTTTCGGCTATTGCAGGGCTATGGAACATGGCATAATGTTTCCATTTGATGTCCCTTCCGAATTGTGTCAGGTCATTGAGTTGCTGCCTGGCGCCTTGAACGGAGTACACGGCAACGTGCAATATCCGCCAGCTTTCTTTGAAGAATGATGCAGGTTTTACATGAAACTCCCTCCTACTCCTTCATTTCAAGAATATCTTCTTTAATGAGTCTATATGTCTATTAAATCGTGTTATATATCAGAGGCCTGCAGACCGAAAAGCTTGCAGATTTCTGCAAAAGCCGTATATTTGCAATGTGTTTTTCATAGTATTAGATTTAAGGTTAACAAAAAGATTGGCTGTCTGGGATAGATAGCCTTTTTTTATGCTTGTACCTGAGGTGCTTTCTTCATTCTCACTTCATACAGGTCGTTTCTGCGGTCTTTCAGATTGCGTACGCTTCCGTAAGTATGAAGTTCGTTCAACAAATCAAGATCCACGTCGGAAACGAGAATCATTTCTGTATTGGGAGTGGCCTCTGCGCGTTTTCCATCGGTCGGGAAGGCAAAGTCGCAAGGAGTGAACACACCGGACTGGGCATATTGAATGTCCATATTGTGAACACGCGGCAAGTTTCCTACACTGCCCGCAATGGCCACGAAACATTCATTTTCAATGGCACGTGCATGTGCGCAAACCTTCACACGGCTATAGGCATTTTGTGTATCGGTCAGGAAAGGCACGAACAGAATCTGCATTCCTTGGTCGGCCATGATGCGGGACAGTTCGGGGAATTCTACATCGTAGCATATCAGTACCCCGATTTTGGCACAATCGGTTTCAAAAGTCTGCAGAGACTTTCCTCCGTTCAGACCCCAGCTTTTGATTTCATCGGGAGTGACGTGTATCTTCTCGTACATTTCGTAAGTCCCGTCGCGACGGCAGAGGAATCCTACGTTGTACAGCCTGCCGTCTTCCTTGATGAGTGGCATGCTGCCTGTAATGATATTGATGTTGTAACTGATGGCCAGTTTGACGAAACGTTCTTTGATTTCGTCCGTATAGGCAGCCAGACCTCGGATGGCTTCCGACTCTCCCTCGTCGTTGAAGTTGGCCATCAGGGGCGCATTGAAATATTCAGGAAACAGCACGAAATCGCTTTTATAGTCGGAAACGGCATCGACAAAGAATTCAACCTGCTCAAACAGGTCATCCAATGTCTTATAGGAACGCATCTGCCATTGCACCAGTCCCACACGTACCGTCGTCTTGGGGGTTACGTAGTCTTGTGTAGGCGGCTGGTAGTAAATGTTGTCCCATTGCAGCAGGCAGGCGTAATGTTTGGATTCCTCGTCGTTGGGCAGGTAGTTGCGCATCACCTTGCGTACATGGAAGTCGTTGGAAAGCTGGAAAGTCAGTACGGGGTCGAAAATCTCCTTGCGGCGCACTTTGTCAATGTACTCTTTGGGACGCATCTGGTCGGCATACTTATGGTAGTTGGGGATGCGGCCTCCGAACATGATGGCCTTGAGGTTCAGTTTCTCGCACAGTTCCTTGCGATACTCATACATACGGCGTGCCAGTCGTAACCCCCGGTATTGGGGATGAATGAAGACTTCGATGCCATACAGGATGTTTCCTTTGGGATTATGGGTGTTGAAGGTTTCTTTGCCCGTCACCTGCGCATAGGTATGGTCGTTCTTCACATCGTCATAATTTACAATTATGGAAAGGGCGCAACCCACAATCTTTTCATCCACTACTGTGACGATTTGTCCTTCGGGGAAAATACGAATCAGTTTCTCTATCTGTTTGTGTGTCCAGAACACGTCGCTGCCGTCAGAATAGACGCGTGTAAACGACTGTGCCAGTTGGTCGTAATCCTCAATCATCAGATTACGTATCTGCACTTTGTTAATTTTCAGTGAATCCATAAAACGTCTGATCTTTAAAAAACAGTGCAAAGGTACGAGTTATAAAAGCAGGATGTACTTCGAGGAGGAAAGTTTTTCGGGAAAATCTGTCGGGGAATGGTTGTGTCATAAAAAAAACGGCTGGCAACGAGCCGGAACATTTACCGCCCCGATTGCCAACCGCAATCTTTCTATTTACTCAAGTTTCGGTTTTACCGAATTGAAAATCGGCGAAGCCAAACTTGCAGGAGTTAAAGGACTTAAAAGGAGTTATCGCCCGTCTTTAACGGGCTTAGGAGTTAAAAGCCAATAGAAAAACAAACAGCTCACAATGTATCGGCTTAACTCCTTAGCTTCTTAACTACTTAACTACCAGAGAAATATTAAATCCGAAACTTAAGTATATTTACTTTATCCGTATTCAAGTAGCGCTACCATCAATGGCATGCGCCACTGCCAAGAATCCGGATTTATTTTCTCTTCTTCCAGAGTTTGCTCATGTCTTCCAGCGTTTTTCCCTTGGTCTCGGGAACCAGTCTCCAGACAAACAGGGCAGCTATTACGCAGATGATGCCATAAAGCGCATAAGCGAACATGTGACCGAACTTCTCTCCCATGTCGCCCACACTCATGTTGTACATCGGCACGAACGTGGAAGAAACGATGAAATTGAATATCCATTGGAAGGCCACGGCAATGGCCACGGCAGCTCCACGGATGGTGTTCGGGAAGATTTCAGCAATCAGTACCCAGCAGATAGGCCCCCAGCTGAACATGAACGAAGCGCTGTAGACCATGATGCTGACCACGGAAACAATGGCAGGGAGGCCCGTAACCACATTGCACAGGGCCACGCCGAACGCACCTATCGCCATGCCGATGGAACCGGAGATAAGCAGAGGCTTGCGTCCCCACTTCTCTACCGTAAATACGGCCAGTAACGTGAACAGAATGTTGATGACACCCATGATGACGGTCTGTACCATCGGATTGCCCATGCCCATTGTTTCGAAGATGCGCGGTGCGAAGTACAATACTGCGTTGATGCCAACGGCCTGTTGGAATACACTCAGCATGATACCGATGAAGATAACCATCCAACCGTAAGTGAAGAGTTTTTCGGTCTTTTCTTCGGCTGTAGCCTTAATTTCGGCCAGAATCTTTTTGGCGTTTGTTATGCCGTTGATACGGCTCAATACGAAGAGCGCCTTTTCGTCCTTGCCGCTCATGGCCAGGTAGCGCGGAGTTTCCGGTACCAACAGAACCAATAATGAAAACAGTCCGGCGGGCACAGCTTCGCTGACAAACATCAAACGCCATCCGGTTTCTGTCGTCCAGGCGGCAGCTTCAGGGTTTAGAATCTGGTTGACACCTTCCACGGCCTTGATGACGGGATTGACATTGTCGCCCAGAATCAGGAAGTTTACGAAATAGACAACCAACTGTCCGAAGATAATGGCAAACTGGTTCCACGAAACCAGCGTACCGCGAATGTTGCTGGGAGCGATTTCGGCTATATACATGGGGCAGATGGCCGATGCCAGACCTACACCCACACCGCCCAGTACGCGATAAAGGTTGAATGCTATCAACAGAGAATAGGAAGGTACGCCGTAGTCAAAGAAAAGGAATTCGGGAAGATAAGATCCCAGTGCGGAAAGGAAGAAAAATACACCCGCAATAAAAAGAGACTTCTTGCGGCCTAAATTGGATGCAAAGAAGCCTGAAAGAGCACTACCAATAATGCAGCCAATCAATGCGCTGGAAGAGGTAATGCCGTGAATTGTATCTGTATAAGTGAAATCGGACGCTCCCATGAAGAATGCCTGGAGTCCTTTTTCTGCGCCGGAAATGACTGCCGTATCGTATCCGAACAGTAAGCCGCCTATAACAGCCACCAGCACTATGGAAAAGAGGTATACCTTACTACCTTTTTCAGTATAGTTCATGATATGTTTAGATTAGGGAGTTATTAAAAAGCATTGGAAGGAGTTACCGTCTGCCAAGCTCTTTGAAGAAGGCTGGCAGACAATAACTCCTTTTCAAGAAACAGTAAGTTCCGCTGACGCGTACCCTACGGTTTAGCAATACATGTTCAGAATTGCTTCATACAGTTCCTGCTTGCCGCTGGTCTGCTTCGGTTCGCCAGCTTGTTTAGCATAAGCTACAACGTCTTCCAGAGTCAGTTTGCCTTCTTCAAACTCCTTACCCTTGCCGCTGTCGAACGAAGCGTAACGCTCAGCCAACATTTTCTTGTACGGAGATTCTTCCAGCAACTTGGCTGCACTTTCAAGAGCGCGTGCCATAGCATCCATACCTGCAATATGAGCGATGAAAATGTCTTCCAGGTCAGTGGAGTTACGACGAGTCTTGGCGTCAAAGTTTGTACCACCGTTGCCCAGACCACCGTTGCGGATAATCTGCATCATGGCTTGAGTCAGTTCGTAGTTGTCGATGGGGAACTGGTCAGTATCCCAACCGTTCTGATAGTCACCACGATTGGCATCGATAGAGCCCAGCATACCGTTGTCAACAGCAACAGCCAGTTCGTGTTCAAAGGTGTGGCCGGCCAGTGTAGCGTGGTTTACTTCGATGTTTACTTTGAAGTCCTTATCCAGATTGTGAGCCTTCAAGAAGCCAACAACGGTTTCAGTATCAACATCATACTGATGCTTTGTCGGTTCCATCGGTTTCGGCTCAATCAGGAATGTACCGGTGAATCCTTTGCTGCGTGCATAGTCACGAGCAATAGTCAGCATCTGTGCCAAGTGTTCTTTTTCACGCTTCTGGTCTGTGTTCAGTAAAGACATATAGCCTTCGCGGCCACCCCAGAATACATAGTTGGTACCACCCAGCTCAATAGTAGCGTCGATGGCGTTCTTAATCTGAACAGCTGCACGTGCTACAACATCGAAATCAGGGTTCGTAGCAGCACCGTTCATATAGCGTGCGTGACCGAATACATTGGCAGTACCCCACAACAGCTTGATGCCTGTTTCAGCCTGTTTCTGCTTGGCGTATGCAACGATTTCCTTCAGGTTGGCTTCATATTCCTCAATCGTATCGGCTTCTGTGCAGAGGTCTACATCGTGGAAGCAATAGTATTCGATACCCATCTTCTGCATAAATTCAAAGCCGGCGTCCATCTTGTTCTTGGCAGCCTGAACCTTGTCGGGGTCACCGTTCCAGGGGAATTTCTTGGTGCCGCCACCGAATTGGTCTCCACCTTCTGCGCAGAGTGTGTGCCACCATGCCATTGCGAACTTCAACCAATCCTTCATCTTCTTGCCCATGATTACTTTTTCTGCATCATAGTAACGGAATGCCATGGGGTTCTTGCTCTCTGTTCCTTCAAATTTAATCTTTCCTATTCCAGGAAAATACTCTTTTGTTGCCATAATGATTAATTTTTTTATGCTTTCTCTCCCCGCCCGTCCTTGGGCGGGGAAATCCAGCGGTTTGTACTGAATTTTTGTTAAATTATTTCCTTGTTGATATAGATTTATGTCTCGCTCAGTCGGCCATAGATTTCTCCAGACGATGTTTCCACCTTGCATACGCATCGGCGTATTCCTGTTTTCTGGCTACATCGGGCTCGATGACTTCAAGTTTCTCCAGTGTAGAGAATGCTTCGTTGTTGTCCTTGTAAATGCCTGCACCCATACCTGCACCCTTGGCTGCACCTACCGAACCATCTGTATCATACAATTCGATGGTGGCACCTGTTACACCGGCCAAAGTGTTGCGGAAAATCGGGCTGAGGAACATGTTGGCATGTCCGGCGTGAATCTTCTGTACAGGGATGCCCATAGCCTCCATAATGTCGATGCCATATTTGAAGGAGAATACAATGCCTTCCTGTGCAGCACGAACAATGTGTTGCTTACCATGCAGGTTAAAGTTCAGGCCGCGGATGGAGCAATTGATTTCCTTGTTCTCCAACATTCTTTCGGCACCGTTACCGAAAGGCAGGATGCTGATGCCTGCGCTGCCGATAGGAGCTTGTGCAGCCAAATCGTTCATGGCACTATATGAAATGCCTTCGGGAGCAATGGTACGTCTTACCCAAGAATTCAGAATGCCGGTGCCATTGATGCAAAGCAATACACCAAGGCGGGTCTGTTCGGCTGTATGGTTGACGTGTGCGAATGTGTTCACTCTCGATTTGGGGTCGTAGTTGACTGCACCGTTTACACCATACACGACTCCGGAGGTCCCTGCCGTAGAAGCTATTTCACCCGGATTGAATACGTTCAGTGACAAGGCATTGTTGGGCTGGTCGCCGGCGCGGTAAGTGATGGGGGTACCTTCTTGTAATCCCAGTTCCTGGGCTGCTTCACGGTTGACACGGCCCTGTTCGGCAAACGTCGGCTTGATGTCGGCAATCAGCGAAGAATCGAAGCCATAGTAGTCCATCAGGAAATCGGCTACTCGATTGTTCTTGAAATCCCAGAACATGCCTTCGGAGAGACCGGAAACCGTTGTACAGATTTCACCGCTCAGTCTCATGGCGATATAATCGCCCGGAAGCATGATTTTATATATTTTTTCATAGACAGCCGGTTCGTTTTCCTTAATCCAGGCCAGCTTGGATGCTGTAAAATTGCCCGGGGAGTTCAGCAAGTGGGAAAGGCAGAGCTCTTCGCCCAATGTCTCAAAAGCCTTCTGACCGTAAGGAACCGCACGGGAGTCGCACCAAATGATGGCCGGACGCAACACCTGATGGTTCTTGTCCACACATACCAGTCCGTGCATCTGATATGAAATACCGATAGCCTTGATTTCATCACCTTTGACACCTGATTCAGCTATAATAGCCTGTGTGGCCAGTTTCAGGTTTTCCCACCAATTGGCGGGGTCTTGTTCTGCCCATCCTTGTTTTACAGCAATAATGGCTGCTTCTGTTTTCGGGAAGAAAGCTGATGAGACGCATTTGCCGTTCTCGGCGTTTACCAGACTCGCTTTAACGGACGAGCTGCCAATGTCATAACCTAATAAATACATAATATTTCAATTTAGAAATTAACAATTAAGTTTTATTCCGTTATACAGAATTATCTTCTTACCTTATTATATATCTTCTTGTCAAAGCGATAATAACGGGCAGCCCGGTGGGCAACGCCCTGCTCCCGTTCCTCAAGCGGAACGATATATTCCATCAGTACTAATTTTTTGTGGAAGTTTCGTACGTCAATCTGTTTGCCATAAACCAGTTCGTACAGTGTCCTCAGTTGAGAGGCAGTAAATTTGCGGGGAAGCAGGTCGAACAGAGAAGAAGGATTGGCATCTGCATATTGGCGGATATAGACCATGGCTTCCTTGATAATCTGATTATGGTCAAAGGCTAAATCCTTAATGTCTTGCAGGGCTATCCAGCAAGCCTGATAGTTGTCCAGACCACGGTTCAGAGTCCTATCTATTTTTACCAATGAAAGGTAGGCTACCGTCACGATACGTTCCACTTTGGATTGCATGGCACGTTCCAGCCAATGAACGTCTTTGGGATTCTTGGTACGGTCTTTCGAGCCGAAAGTCTTGAACTGTACCAGATTGACATTTTTCAATCCGGTCAACTCATTCAGCACTCTCTTGGCAGCTTCGTCCAAATCCTCATCCATATAAATCAGACTTCCGGGAAGTTTCATATCATGAAAGACCTCTCCTTGTTCCTCCCCCATACGTTTTATCAATAATACCTTCAATTGCTCGCCATCGAAACCTATTACTACACAGTCAACAGATATGTGGTTATTGGCCAGCGGCATTGGATATTCCTTGTTTTGCATGACATTTATTTTGTTTAAGCGCTGCAAATATAGAGATGTTTTTTTAATAAACAATGAAAGAAAACATGAAAATTACCATGTTATAAAACATTATTTGTCAGGCAGATAAATATTGTATCAAATACAATAATATCTAATTGTATTATTGTATAAATTACAGTATGTTTTATAGGGGTTTGGAATGTGGTTTTATGGGAAAGGAAGTGCAATAGCGAAAAATGCTTATTTATAATGATTTAGAGACCTGTCCGGTTTGCGTTCTCGTGGAAACTTATTGTATATGGAATCCTATTTAAACATGTATGAAATATCTATGAAGAAGAAAAAAGTTGGCAGGAAAATTGCACAAAAAACGGGCTTTTGTGCGGCGGTTAACAGAAAAAGGCCTAACTTTGCCCCCACTTTTATTAAACAACTAAAATTGAATGATATGAAAGCATTTGTATTTCCGGGTCAGGGAGCCCAGTTTGTAGGTATGGGTAAAGACCTGTACGAGAACTCACCTTTGGCAAAAGAACTGTTTGAGAAAGCCAACGATATTCTTGGATACCGCATTACGGACATCATGTTCAATGGGACAGACGAAGACCTGAGACAGACAAAGGTTACACAGCCTGCCGTATTTCTCCATTCGGTCATTTCTGCTCTCTGCATGGGCGAAGACTTTAAGCCGGAAATGACAGCCGGACACTCATTGGGCGAATTCTCCGCTTTGGTCGCTGCCGGTGCTTTGAGTTTTGAAGATGGTCTGAAGCTGGTTTATGCACGTGCCATGGCCATGCAGAAGGCCTGCGAGGCACAGCCCTCTACCATGGCTGCCATTATTGCCTTACCCGATGAGAAAGTGGAGGAAATCTGCGCACAAGTCAGTGCAGACGGCGAAGTTTGTGTGGCTGCCAACTATAATTGTCCGGGACAGATTGTCATCTCCGGCTCTATCGAAGGCATCAACAAGGCTTGTGAACTGATGAAGGCAGCCGGTGCCAAGCGTGCCCTTCCGCTGAAGGTAGGCGGTGCATTCCATTCTCCGCTGATGAATCCTGCCAAGGTGGAACTGGAAGCTGCCATCAACGCAACTGAAATTCATACTCCGAAATGTCCTGTATATCAGAATGTAGATGCTCTTCCTCATACTGACCCCGTTGAAATCAAGAAGAATCTGGTTGCACAGTTGACTGCATCTGTACGATGGACACAGACTGTGAAGAACATGGTTGCCGACGGTGCCACGGACTTTACTGAATGTGGACCGGGTGCTGTATTGCAGGGACTGATTAAGAAAATTGATTCTTCAGCATCGGCTCACGGCATAGCATAAGCTTTTTCGAGTAGATATAGACAAACACGAACCACGCAGTTCAGGCGGAACAAACCGCCAAACGCCGGGTTCGTGTTTTTTTGTGTCCATGTATGACTTTTATTTGCATTGACCGTATAATTTACTCAAGTTTCGCTAGTGCGAAACTTGCAGGAGTTAAAGGAGTTAAAAGGAGTTATCGCCCACCAGGGTGGGCTTGGGAGTTAAAGGCCAATAGCTTAAGTGCATGGTCGGCATCCTTTCTTAAAAAGGTATTGGCTTAACTCCTTAACTTCTTAACTACCAGAGAAATATTAAATCCGAAACTTAAGTGATTAATGGTAAATGATTAATGAGCCGTAGAAATTCTTCATTCTTCATTCTTCGTTCTTCATTATCTTATCTATTGGCCTTTAACTCCCAAGCCCACCCTGGTGGGCGATAACTCCTTTTAACTCCTTTAACTCCTGCAAGTTTGGCTTCGCCGATTTTCAATTGACTTCGTCGATTTTCAATTCGGTAAAAACCGAAACTGGAATAATTTATGGTTTCCATAAATCTTTTTGCCTTCTTATCTGTTAAGGATAAAATAAACAGAGTCCGTCATTGTTCAAACCAGGATGGAAGATTGATTTTCCTCCAATGCCGGACCCGGGTCAGATATGTATTGGAGATTCAGAATAACTTCGATACCGTTTTTTTTTCATTCGCTTGGACTTGACTTCTATCAGCAAGGTTTCAAGCATAAACACAGATAGGAATGGTTGTGCATAACATGATTGTACGGACAAGCCTGCGGCGCTATGATTCCCTCTCAAGATTCTGGAGTTGGGGACTTATACTTTTTTATCTTATTGATTTCAACACTACGACAGTCTATGCCCAGAAGTATAAATATATAGGAATAAAGGATGGGCTGAGCAGTCGCTATGTAATAGGTATCCGGAAAGACCGTAAAGGTTATATGTGGTTCTTGACCCATCAGGGAATTGACTGCTACGACGGAGAAACGGTGAAAACTTACCGGCTGTCAGACGGAGAAAAGATGTTGAGCCTGTCTGCCGAATCCGACCGGATCCACCTGGACCGGAACGGCACATTATGGGAAGCAGGCGGCAAGGGAAATGTCTTCCGTTACGACAGTTATCAGGACCGCTTTCTGCAAGTATTCAAATTGTCGCCCCTGTCGGATGTTGCCGTGACGTGTAGTTATGTCGACTCCCGCAATATTCTTTGGTTGTGCCGAAAGGACAGCATCTATTTCTATCACATAAATACGGGGAAGCTTGATTGTACCGTCAATCCGGTTCATGAAGAGATAACCAACGTTGTACAGACATTTCCTTACCATTACTTTCTCGGAACGGAAAACGGACTTTATCACGCTTTGCAGGTAGATAGCCGTTTGTCGCTGCTTGCCGACCAGCCATTTTCCGTCTTGCATCCGGAAGTCAATTCCATCTATTATAATAAGGTGTTGCGCAAGCTGTTTGTGGGAACTTTCAGAGACGGTTTGCATGTGTACGATTTGGCAACACGGACACTGACCAACGTATCTGCACTGTGCCGGGAAAACATCACCAGCCTTTTTCCTTTCGATGAAAAATATCTGCTGATTGGAGTGGAAGGATTAGGTATCTATCGGATGGAGGCAGACGCTTACAAACTGGCACCTTTTATTCCCGCCGGAGGAAAAGAAGATGTCGGTCTGAACGGAAGCACCGTCACCGACATCCTTGTAGACGAAAACAAGAATGTATGGATTGCCGATTATCCCAACGGCATTACACAGTACGATATGCGTTATAGGTATTATCGCTGGATTGAACAGAATGAAGGAAGTCCGTTGGTTTCAGACAAGAATTCTGTGTACGCCATACTGGAAGACAGTGAAGGAGACTTTTGGTTTGCTACGGACGCAGGAGTCGGTCTGATGCGTCCGAATACGAAACGATGGTACACCTTTCATCAGCCCTTCCCCTATCCTGCTGACAGGCGGGAGCCCTTATATACCTTGTGTGAAGTTGCTCCCGGAGTGGTGTGGGCAGCCGGATACGGGCCTGACGTCTGGATAATGGATAAAGGTCTGTTATCCGGAGAACGTGTTGTCATGCACGATGCGTCGGGGAAGGCCATTGTTCCAGACAGATACATCCGACATATCATCAAGGATTCGTATGGGAGAATCTGGATTGGCGGACACCACAATCTGGTTTGCTATGATATGCGTATGCACGTTGCACGGCTTTACAAAGGGCTTCACTCCATTACTTGTCTTCAGGAAAAAGACCTCAAAAGCTTGTGGGTGGGAACTGCTACGGGACTTTTTCAAATCGACAGACAAACGGGAAGAGTGGAAAGGGTGAAACTACCCATAGGCTCCTGCTACATCAATTCTTTGAACAAAGATGCCGAAGGCAGACTCTTTGTCGGAACCAACGGATACGGATTGTTTGTCTACGATCCCCGTCACCCAGACTTTCACCACTATGACACCCGTAACAGCCAGCTTGCTTCGGACAACATCTACACCATCTTGTTCAGTCATACAGGCAATGTTGTGATGAGTACCGAAGAAGGCATCAGTTCGTTTATCCCTTCCAGGAGATTGTTTTACAACTGGTCTAAGGAGCAGGAACTGGATTTCGGCTTTTTCAATCCGCAGGCTGGAATTGTGAATCAGGAAGGGAACCTGGTTTTCGGCACGACCAACGGAGCCTTGGAATTTAACAGAAAACTGCGCACTTCGGAACAAGATACTGCCCCTATGGTGTTCAGAGACTTCAGAATTTCTTATCAGGAAGTGGCACAGGCTGACCGAAACTCACCGCTGACCACTGACTTGGACAGTCTGAAGGAACTGCGCCTGCTCCACTCGCAAAATACATTTTCGTTTCGAGTCTCTCCTATCAATTACGACTCTCCCTACAACACTCTGTATTCATGGAAACTGGAAGGACTGTATGACTCGTGGAGCAAGCCCACACACGAAGACGTGTTGAACTTTACCAATCTGCGAACCGGCAACTATGTGTTGCGCGTGCGCAGCATTTCCGGCGAAAACCAAGAGCAGATTCTGGAAGAACGAGTCCTGCGCATTGCGGTACTCCCTCCCCTTTGGCTCAGTGGTTGGGCCATAGCGGGTTACCTGATGCTGTCTGGTTTGTTCGGCTATGGCACAATGCGCATCTGGTTCTTACGAAAACAGAGGCTGTTTTCCGAAGAAAAAATCAGTTTCTTCATGGAGACGGCACACGAACTGCATACCCCGATAACCCTGATAAAGGCACCGCTGGAAGACTTGAAAGCCGACGAGACCCTTAGCCCAAAAGCTCGTTCAGGTCTTCAGACAGCCTTGCGCAACACCGATTCTCTGTTTCGCCTCACGAGTAACCTGATGAATCTTGAAAGGATTCATTTATACACTCCATTTCTGGCTGTGTCCGAATGTGATTTGGCCCAGTTCCTGAGCGAAGTAGTCCATTCGTTCCGGGCTTATGCTGCAGTCCGGAAGGTCAAACTGGATTACATTCCGCCGGCACGAGGCATTACTGTCTGGCTTGACAAAGACAAAATGGAAACCATCCTGAAGAACCTCCTTTCCAACGCTCTCAAATATACCGAATCCGGAGGAGTGGTGACGGTCGCCGTACTGTCGGCCGGCAGAAAATGGAGTGTGGAAATCTGCGACACAGGAATCGGAATACCGGCTTACGAACAGTCTAAGATGTTCCGTTATTTCTTTCGTGCAACCAATGCGGCCAATGCCAAACTGGTGGGCAGCGGAGTCGGTTTGATTCTGGTAAAGAAACTGGTGAGGATACACCGGGGAAGAATCAGTTGGGAAAGTCAGGAAGGGACAGGCACCCGCATCAAGGTAGAATTTCCGAAAACGGAGTATCCTCTCGGGACGCAATATGTTCCAAACAAAGGTGGAGAGAACGGCTCCGACCAGGCAGACAAGGCGCTTTCGACCCTGACACAACTTGCCGGCCGCGAGAAAGGGCAATCCAAGAAACGTTACCGGCTGATGTTGGTGGAGGATAATGACGAACTGCGCCGATACCTGGAACAGACCCTCTCCGAACACTATCTCCTGTTGAGCTGCACCCACGGGAAAGAGGCTCTGGCCCACGTGAAAGTTTTCCGGCCCGAACTGATTTTGTCCGATGTGATGATGCCCGAAATGAACGGTTACGAACTTTGCAATGCCATCAGGCAAGATATCGAAACCTCCCACATTCCGATAATCCTGCTGACGGCATTGTGTGACGAAAAGAACATCCTCCAAGGTCTCCAGGTTGGAGCCGACGAATACATCACCAAGCCTTTCAATCCACACATCCTGAAGGCCATTATTTCCAACACACTGGCTGCAAGAGAAATGTTGAAGAGGAAATATGGTGGAGTGAAAGCAGCGGAACCGGCAGAAGACGGAACCGGCACTACAGGTTCATACTCCACACTCGACTGGGGATTCCTGAACGCCGTAAATGGAGAAATCAAGAAAAACCTGCAGAATATGGACTACAATGTGGAGGCACTGGGCACTGCGCTGAACATGAGCCGCACCAGCTTCTACAACAAGATAAAGGCACTGACCGGACAAAGCCCATCAGAATACATCCGGCTGGTACGCCTGAAACATGCAGCCCGTATGCTCCGCGAGAACCGGTACAGCATAGCTGAGGTGGCGGACAGTACGGGCTTCTGCGACACGAAATATTTCCGCGAAGTATTCAAGAAATATTATAAAATGTCGCCCAGTCAATATGCAAGTATGCAGGAAGATGAACCTTACGGCGGTTGAGTGTAAAGGACACGCCTGGAATGTGGTTCAAAAAGCGGACAGGCACGCAAAATTGCACTGATTAAACAGATTGCTTGTCATTCCGATCTGTAGTTATCTGTTCAATCCGTGTGACCTATGTGCCTGTCCTTTATTCAAAGCCCTTCCTGAACCTCCTTATGCAGAGGAACAGAAAAGCTGAAAGTAGAGCCCTCTCCCGACTTGGAGGCAAACCAGAATTTGCCCCCGTTTTGTGCCACAAAATTCTGACACAACAGCAATCCCAGCCCTGTTCCTTCTTCCTTGTGGGTGCCGGAAGTGGTGAAACGGACACCCGTTTGCAGCAATTTCTTTTGGTTTTCCTCGCTAATGCCACAACCGGAGTCCTGTACGCTGACGACAGCCATATTTTCTTTCACTTTTGCCTTGATCCGTATCACGGAATCTTCCTGGCTGAACTTGACGGCATTGCCGACAAGGTTGCGGATGACAGTCTTCAGCATATCAGCGTCAGCGTACACCGTCAGCTCCTCTACATCGGGATGCTCTGTACAGAGGACAATGCGTTTCCTGCCGGCTATCGGTTTGAGAGTCTCCGTCAAGTTGTCTACCAAATCTGTCAAGTTCACCTCCTGCCTGACGGCATGAAGTCTGCCCGTCTGGCTTCCAGTCCATTTCAACAGATTGTCCAGCAAGGCAAACGTTTCTTCCGCCGTCCGCCCGGACATGAGCAACAGTTCGTACATCTCGCTCCCAATCTTTTCGGCCGACAGATTTTGAATCAGTACGTCCAGCATCATCTGGATACTCCCGATTGGCGAGCGCAGGTCGTGGGCAATGACGGCATACAGTTGGTCTTTGGCCGCCATCGTCTGCCGCAATTCCTTGTTTTGTTCCAAGGCGTGGGCGGCAAGTGTTTCAGGACCGGCAGAGTCCGCTGCCATTGTTTCAGGCAGCATGTCGGCCTTGGGATATTCGGAAAAATCGGTTTGCATATCAGGAGATTGGTGATATTCGTTGGCGGAATTAAATCGGTACATGGAGGCCGGCAGCAGCATAAACAGACAATGCCGCAGCCCATCTTCCCTCTCCTTTTTTCTTCCTATGATTTTCAAAATGGTTTCAAGCGATGAAACCGGTAGTTTCAAGCAATGAAACCAGTAGTTTCAAGCAATGAAACCGATGGTTTCAACGGATGAAACAAATCTGAAACTTTTAGTTTCATTGT
>NZ_CASFWU010000012.1 GCF_949298305.1 uncultured Bacteroides sp.
GGCTTGATGGTGATGGTATTCATGTCTTCGGAAATCTCAACCGGGAACTCGGTCGTGTAATAGTTGCCGGCATTTTCCTGATTGTAAGCGCAGAGTACCAGTGTGCTGTACCAGTCGGCTACAGGATCGACATAACGCAGATAGTCCTGACCGTTGTCTGCATAGCGGGTGGTGATGACAGATACGCTGTCGCGGTTGTTCTGGTCTTTGGCTATCTTGAAGAACAACTTGGGACCGTAGTCGCGGAAGAGTTCGTCAGTGCTGTAAGCCGAATATTCGGTAGACTGGAACAGATCCCAAGAAGTGGCAAGGGGTGAATTCCATTCGTCGTACGAGAATCCGGTAGCAACCAGGCAGTTCTGGTTTTTGTTTTTCTGGGTGTAGTAAGCGGCTCTTTCCTTGTATTCGTCGAAGCTGCTTTCTACCATCTCTTCAGCTTGTTCTTGAGTCTTGCCGGAAGTGATGAAATAGTTCACCAGTGTCTCTTTCACGTCGCTGGGCAGGGTAGATACCTGTTCGGGACCTGCTGCGATAGTGACGGGCATTGTAACTGTACCGCTGCCGTATGCGCTTTCCATGGTAGCTGTCCAGTTACCCAGCAGTTTGCTGAAGAGTTCGCTGTTCACAGGTTCTTCGGGTATCAATGCGGCCGATGTGCTGCGGCAGCCGTCCTCTTCATAGAAGAGTTTGGTCTTTTCGTCTACATTGTAAGACTCTAATACCAGCCAGGTTTCAGTTTCATCTATAGAGCTGAAACATAAATCGTAACCTTCAGGGCTGTTGACTCCATCAAGTACGCTTGCATCGGTAATCATTACGCCGTACATGGAAATCATGCTGGCGATATTTTCTTCCAAATCGGTACCTGTCAGGCCGTTCAAAGTCGGACACCAGTCTTTCGTGTAGTTACACAGGTATTTGAATCCGGCACAATCAGCGTTAGGAGCCTTGATGTTGAAGCAAACCTGATAAGGGTTGCTGATTTGTTTCGGTGTGATTTCCAGTTCTACAGCAGGTTTGTCCGATTCAATGGCTTGGATGCCTTCCAGTTTGTGGAATGATTGTACGGTACCTTCTGAATTGTAGATGGCGGTGATATAGAGCGTGTAAGTCTTTCCTTTTTCAATCGGATAAGGGAGCTGTTGTACGCCGTCGTAGATGCTTCCATAAAGCAGCAGCGAAGCTTGCAGTCCGTCTTCACCTCCGAATGAATCCAGATATAACTCTTTGTCATCGTCAGCAACCATTACGACAGCATATTGCATGATGTCATCTGTCGGAGTCAGGGTAATAAGGGCAGTCTGTTCCGTGATGCGGTCGATGGTGGCCATCACTTCACCTTTTCCTAAGGTAGCCTGTTGGGTGAAGAGCATGGTCTTGGCATAAAGGCCGTTGAATGAGCACCAATCGTTAGAGGGCTTTTCTTCAGTATATTCCTTCACATTGGGCAGGGTAGAGAGCAGGATACCCGGGTCGCCACCTTCTCCTTCAGAATATTCTACGAATGCATCGGTAGAACCGTCTTCGCCACATTGGCTGACGAAGATCACATAACCAGTTCCCGGATGAACCTCGTACGGATAAGCATCGGCGCTGTAGTCTCCTTCGTTCAGAGCTCCTTGGTAGGCGTTGGCTCCGTTCTCAATGGTGATGGTTTGCGGGCCTTTGTAGCGCGGGCTTTGCATTCCGTATCCGGCCATGGTCCAATCTACATCGGTACGGCCGAACTGCATCTGGTAGTTGATGTAGGTTTCATAGTCAATGAAGTTCACCATGTAATATACGTCCTCGGGGACTTCTACGTGGATTGTCGTAGAGAACATCTCGGTCTTTACGACGCTTACCATTTGCGTGTATCCGGGTGTTGTGATTACCTGAGAATGAATGTTGTATTCGTTACCTACCTTGAAGATGAAGAATACGGTGTAGGTCTTGTTGCCTTCCAGGCCCGTTACGGTTTCCTGGGCAGTGTCGCCTGTTACGGTAACAATTGTTCCGTCTTCTTGGGCTTCGGCATAAACGACTACCGGATCCGGTTCGGTAGCATTGGCTCCCTCAACAACTTTGTAAACATAGGACTCTGCGCCTTTCGTTTGCAGGTTGAAAGTAGCCGAGGTCGCAAAAATAGCATCCGAGGACGGAGCTTGTACTCCAGTGGTGGATGAGGTGGCATCATCGGAGTCATCAGAACAACTCCACATTCCGCAGGCTAAAACAAGCAAGCTCAGCAGGAATGAACACAGATAGAATTTTCTCATAAAAATTAATTTAGTTGATTTTGTAAAAAGAATGTTGCAAGTTGTGTATCCTCCTTATTCTACATACTGTATACTGTAATGTCTTATGGTTCGTATTTTCATTTTGACGAACCATTCACATTCCCACCATTTTCTTGAATGAAGAAAACAGTGTTTTCGAAAAGTTATAGAATAAGGAAGAAGGTTTGTGGTTTCCTCACTTTTGAAAGAATGGAGGAAGTTTCCTATTTACAGTTCCTTCTCAAAAGGGAGGAACGGGCGACAGCATGAAGTTGTTACCAAGAACGGGATTATGATATAGGAATAAAAATGTGGCTGTGTCTTTGGACTCCGTCGGAGAATAGGAATGCAGGGCTGCCTGTTCGGGACAGCTTGTCATCTGGTGTGGAATCCTTATTGCATTAAGCATGTCTTGTTAACGGTTTAGTGAAAAGTTCTTAACTTTGCTGTATTTTGCCGGCAAAGGCATATATTATTTTTTATTAATAGTGATGAAATAGGATTTATTTTAAGCAAAACTCTGTTTTTTCGTTACGAAACGTAATTCTATTCCCTCATTGAGTTATGTATCGTTTGTTTTTGGGCAAGTACAATTGCTGTTTGATACCTGCTCCCCACTTCTATCGGTTCCCGCTTTTCACTCGTCAGGCTGTACAAGTGTCCATTAATTGAAGATATATATTCTGTAAAGGGACTGTAAATTAATCCTTTTTAACTACGAAACAATCGTAGCATCGGGAAGATGCTATAATTTTGTTGCGTTGGAATGTGACAAATCCGACTTGAGGAACGTCTATTAGAGAGAAACTGGAGACGGAATGCAGGAGTTCGTAGGAAATCCGGCATCCGCCCATAGGTAAACAAATATACAGAATAGTCAATAAACAGACGGCTTCGGTTCGGGCTTGCGGTTTGGAACGAAGCAGTCAAACAAACAAAAACAGGAAAAAGAGATGAGAACACGGATCATGGTGCTGCTGTGTATGCTGGCTGTTGCAGGGCTGGCGGCGGCACAGAACAAGGCGGTTTCCTCCTTTAATATAAAGGGAGTGCTGCTGGACTCGCTCACCCAGGAAGGTGAGCCTTACGCTACCATCAAAGTGATGAAGAAAGAAAATCCCCAAAAAGCGCTGAAAATGCTGGTAACTGACATGAACGGACGCTTCCGCGAGAAAGTGCCGGGTAAGGGACAATTCGTAATGACCATTACCTCGGTGGGCCGCACGCCCATCGTGAAAGAGTTCGACGTGAAGGCCGGACAAACGGAGGTGGACTTCGGCACGCTCTACATCACAGATGCCACCAATGAACTGGGACAGGTGGAAGTGGTAGCGCAGAAGCCGTTGGTGAAGGCCGATATAGACAAAATAGAATACAATGTGAAGGACGACCCCGACTCGGAGACCAACTCGCTGTTGGAGATGCTGCGCAAGGTGCCGCTGGTCACTGTGGACGGCGAGGACAACATCAAGGTGAACGGCAGCAGTTCGTTCAAGGTCTACGTGAACGGCAAGCCCAACAACATGATGAGCAACAACCCCACGGAGGTGCTGAAGAGCATGCCCGCCAACACCATCAAGCACATTGAAGTCATCACCAACCCCGGCCCCAAGTACGATGCAGAGGGTGTGGGCGGCATCCTGAACATTGTGACCGAGGGTGGCGGTTTTGAGGGCTATACCGTGACCCTGAGCGGCAACGCCAGCAATCGTGGAGCGGGTGGCGGCCTGTTTGGAACCATCCAGAGTGGAAAGGTGACGGTGAGCGCACGTTACAACTATAACTACAACGACTCTCCCCGCAGCTACATGGGCGGCAGCCAGCGTGCCACGGACACTTCGGCCTCGGTAGCCAACCTGGACTATGAAGGCAGCAGCAAAGGCAACGGTTCCTTCCAGTCGGGCAGTATGGAAGCCAGCTACGAGATTGACTCGCTCAACCTGATTTCGGCCTCCTTCGGCCTCTGGGGTGGAGGAAACAGCAGCAACGGCGGAAGCGCTTACTTGGGCACCAGTCCCGCTACGGGCGATTTGCTTTACCAATACACTACCGGCAGCCGGAGCAAGACATCGTGGTACTCCATAGATGGAGGCATCGACTACCAGCGCATGTCGCCCACAGTGGCAGGGCGTATGCTGACTCTTTCCTACAAAATCAACACCCGCCCACAGACTTCGGACGCATATTCCGAATACCACATCAACGAAGGATACAGTGCTGACTGGGCTGATTACCTGCGCCGTCTTGAGGATCAGCACAATGACGGCAACCAGAATACGACCGAGCATACCTGGCAGGCTGACTATACCACGCCCATCGGCAAGATGCACACTCTGGAGACGGGTGTGAAGTACATTCTGCGCAACAACTCCTCAGACAACGACCGCTACCTGCGCGCCGCAGCCGAAGGTGCCGACTACGAGTTCGACGAGGAATACAGTACTCACTACCGTCATCGCAACGACATCCTGGCCGCTTACTTAGGTTATGGACTGAAGTGGAAGAAACTTTCCGGTCGTTTGGGTGTGCGCTACGAACATACCATCGAAGATGTGAAATACCTGCTGGGCCGCGGCGACGACTTCCGCAAGAACTATGATGACGTGGTTCCCTCCGCCTCATTGGGCTGGAAGCTGACCGACCTGTCCAACCTGCGTATAGGTTACAACCTGCGCATCTACCGTCCCGGCATCTGGTATCTGAATCCTTATCTGGACGACAGCAGTCCTTCCAACCTCAGTCAGGGTAACCCCGAACTGGAGAGCGAGCACAGCCATGCTTTTGACCTTAGTTATAGCAACTTCACGCAGAAGTTTAACATCAACCTCTCCGCACGTTACTCGTTCACAAACAACAGCATCCAGTCCGTCACCAACCTGGTGTCTGAAAACGACATCCCCGACCTGTCCGAAGACAAGAAAACAGGTAAGGATGTGCTCTATACCACCTATCAGAACATAGGCAAGAGCCGTGACCTTAGCCTGAGCGGCTACGTCAACTGGAACGCTACGAAGGATACACGCATTTACGTCAACGCCTTCGGCAGCTATACCAACCTGAAGGGAGCCAACGGGCTGGAGAACGACGGATGGAGTTTCTTCGGTTACGGCGGGGCACAGCAAAGCTTCAAGCACGACTGGCGGTTGAGCCTGAACGTTTTCGGCCAGACACCGTGGATTATGTTGCAAGGCAAGGGTAGCAGCTTCTTCGGCTACAGTCTGAGTCTGAACAAATCGTTCATGGAACGTCGTCTTTCTCTCTCGGCCTTTGCCAACAACTTCCTGAAGAAGTACAACCGCTACGATTCGCATATAGAAGGTCAGGGGTTCGTGTATGATACGTGGAACAAATATCCGCAGATGCGTTTCGGTATCAGTGTCAGCTATCGTATTGGTGAACTGCGAGCCAGTGTCAAGAAGGCTGTACGCACCATCAGCAATGACGATGTAAAGAGCGGCGACAGCAGTAGCGGTGGTTCGGGAGTTGGAGGCGGAGAGTGACGTACCGCAAAACGGGATGCTTGCAGCCGGCAAGAACCGTGCAAGTGTCCAGCAAGAATCAATACATGACAAGAGTGCATCAACATGCAGACGGGGCTTTTGAAGGTAATCTTTGCCACAATTGCCCCGTTTGCTTAAAAAGGAACAAATAGCTGTCCTGCCTTTTCAGTCGGCCAAGGCAAGCGTCAGCACACTGATACGTATCCCCTCCAATCCAGCAAAGGCATCGGCACAGGCCGTCGTAGTGGCACCGGTGGTAAGCACGTCGTCCACTATCAGGATATGTTTGTTCTCGAACAGTTGCGGGCGAAGGAGACGGAAGTTACCTTCCATATTCTCCCAACGCTCAAAGGCCGACTTATGTGTCTGTGACTCTGTATGTCGGATGCGCACCACCAATGCAGTCTCTACCGGAATACCTGTCACAGACGACAAACCTTCGGCTATGCACAAGCTTTGGTTGTAGCCGCGCTCCTGCTGTCGGCGTGGATGCAGCGGGACGGGAACTATCACGTCTATCCCCTCAAAAAAGCCCGATGGAAGCAGTTCGGCAGCCATGAAGCGCCCCATGACCCGGCCAAGTTCCTGCTTACCTTTGTATTTCAACTTATATAGAATATTCTTGAAACCGCTTCCCTTCTGATAAAAGAAATAGGAAGTGGCACGTTCCAGACTGAAACGTCCCCAAAACATCTGCTCCACGGGATTGTCCGCCTGCCTATGAAAGTTGGTGCGGGGCATGTCCATATTGCACTTCATGCAAATGCCCTCCTCCCCCTCGCCCAACAGGGTGCCGCACACGGCACAGCGGGAGGGAAGAAACAATCGCCACAAGGCAAGGCCCCACTCAGCAAACAGATTGTTCATAGTTGATACAGAGGGGGGGGCAGAAAGGCATCCGCTCCTGTACCAGTTCCAACACTTGCGGGTGAAGCTGGCCATTGGTAGCCACAATATGGTGTCCCTCGAGGAAACGGTCACTGCCGTAAAAGTCCGTCACGCGGCCACCGGCCTCCTGCACCATCAGAGCCGCGGCCGAGAAGTCCCACTTCCCGATGAAGGCTTCGAGCCAGGCATCAAATCGTCCCGCGGCGACATAACAGATGGCCAACGCGGCCGAACCGTTCATGCGGATACCCGCTACTCGGCCGTAAAGGCAGTGGATGAGGTGTTCGCCAGTGGGACCATACAGTTCGGCGTTATAAGGCAGTTCGGCAACCACAAACGCGTCTTCCATGCGCTGCACAGTTGACACGTGCATCGCTGCTCCGTCCAGATAGGCTCCACCGCCCTGCCAGGCATAGAAGCACTCGTCGCGGCAAGGGTCATAGACCACGCCCAGCAGCAGCGAGTCGCGATTGCGCAGAGCGATGCTGACACAGTAGGGCGCATTGTCGTGGATGTAGTTGGTAGTGCCGTCCAGCGGGTCGACCACCCAGCAGTAGGGCTCGTCGTGATAGTCGGCAGAGCCTTCTTCGGTGATGAAGCCCGCTTCGGGCAGGAGTTGGCTGAGAGCGGCCACAATCTGCCGCTCGGACTCACGGTCTACGTACGACACGTAGTCGTGGGCATGTTTTGTCTGCACGGCTTCCAGTCTGAAACTCTTGCGTTCCGCTTTCAGGAAATGTCCCGCCTCGCGGGCAATGTGGCAGACCGATGCTGTCAGTTCTTTCAAGTTTTCCATCATTGATTGTCTGTTTGGGGTCATTCGGCAGTCGGTTCCGCCTCTTCATACATCTGTTTTCCGCCGTGCGCCACCGTCCAACGCCCATTCTTCAGGCAAGCGGTTCTGGCATCGTCACCGTCCGCCGTCCACACGCTGCCGCCCGCCTCCAGCGTGCGGCGTTCCAGAATCTCGTTCGGCATGCCTTCCTGCGAAAAGAACAGTTCCAGGCGTGCCGAGTCCGGGCTGAGGACCAGGTAAAGAAAGTCTTCGCCGCCGGCTTCCTGCAAACGCACTCCGGCTTCCCAAAGACGGATGCAGTCCTGCCGCACTTCGCTCCAGATGTAGCCCGCCGAAGCAATGCATCCGTGTTCGTCACGGTCGGCACCCGTTCGGGTCTGCCCAGAC
This sequence comes from uncultured Bacteroides sp., assembly GCF_949298305.1. Lineage (GTDB taxonomy): Bacteria > Bacteroidota > Bacteroidia > Bacteroidales > Bacteroidaceae > Bacteroides. The sequence goes on from NZ_CASFWU010000012.1 coordinate 7,830, forward strand.
TGCTTACTGTCCTTGCCGCCACAGGCGGCCAGTGACAGGATGATACTACAGGCCCATCCGGCCACTAAAATTTTTCTGATGTTCATCTTGTTTCGTTTATGACGTATTAGAAATTCTTACAATTCATGCCCTCCGTACAGTTTCCGTGCTATCCAGGCACACGCCTCTGCATCGGCCAAGGCGTTGTGGTGGCGTTCCAGCTCGTAACCACAGCAAGCGGCCACCGTGTGAAGCTGGTAGTTGGGCAGCCCCTTCAGGCAGCGGCGGGCAGCCTGCAAGGTACAGAAGAAGGAATAGTCGGGATAATCCATGCAGTAGACCCTGAACACTGCCTTCAGGCAACTTTCGTCGAAAGGCTTGTTGTGGGCCACCAGCGGCAGGCCCTCGATGCGCGGCGCAATCTCCTGCCACACCTGCGGGAAGAGGGGCGCCCGTGCCGTATCGGCCAGGGTGAGGCCGTGTACGCGGGTGTTCCAATAAGTGTAATACTCCGGTTCGGGACGTATCAGGCTATAGTAGCTGTCCACGAATTCGCCGCCGCGCACCACGACCACACCCACGCTGCACACGCTGCAACGTTGTTCGTTGGCCGTTTCAAAGTCAATGGCGGCAAAGTCAGTCAGGGTTCCAAGCAATGTTTCTGCTCTCATATATCCTTCTTTTTCTACGGGAGGGAAGGGGATGCGTTTGTTCCCACTTTCTGTACCACGTCCAAAGATAGGAAGAAAAAGGAAAAAGAAGTATGAAAATGCGGTTTGTTAACATTTCGGTCATAAAACATCCGTCAAAATTGGGTAAAGTAGCCGGCGCATACTATCTTTGTCCCTGCATACCAACGATTACAAATCATGGAACATCCACTCTCCCAATTCAGATATTGTCCGAAATGCGGTTCAGACCGTTTCGATATACACAACGTCAAGTCCAAGCAATGCGCAGACTGCGGCTTTGTCTATTACTTCAATCCCTCATCGGCCACCGTAGCCCTCATCCTGAACGAACGGAACGAACTGCTGGTCTGCCGCCGGGGAAAAGAACCCGCCAAAGGCACTCTCGACCTGCCCGGCGGCTTCGTGGACATGTCCGAGACCGGCGAGGAAGGAGTGATGCGCGAAGTGAAGGAGGAAACGGGCATGGACGTAACCCGTGCCGAATATCTCTTCTCGCTGCCCAACATCTACGTCTATTCCGGCTTCCCCGTCCACACGCTGGACATGTTCTTCCGCTGCACCGTTCAAGACCTGCACCACTTCCATGCCATGGACGATGCCGCCGATGCCTTCTTCCTGCCGCTGAAGGACATCCGTCCCGAAGCATTCGGCCTCGGCTCCATACGCGAGGGGGTGAAAAAGTTTCTGAGCGCCTACACCGAATCCGGCACAATACAGGACTGAATATCCTAAAAAAGCCAAACGAATGAAACAATATCGCCCTAAATATCATATTTTTGTCAAATATCTGTTCCAAATCATTCAAAATGAAAGACAAACTCTCCCGAATATTGTGCACGGCACTCTGCCTCACACCGCTGCTCGCCTCGGCACAGAACAGCGAGAAAAAGACTTCCCCCGACCGGCTCTTTCAGGAAGGACAAGCCCTGTTCCGGCAGAAAGCCTTCCCGGCTTCCCTGACACCCCTGCAAGCCTATCTTGAACAAATGCGGAAAGTGGGCAATCCCCTGCCTGCCACCGGCAACATCGAAGAGGCGGAATACATGCTGGTGTGTGCCCAGTACGAACTGCACAGCCCCAACAGCACCGCCCTGCTGCTGGAGTTTCTGGAAGAGAACCCCGACACGCCCCATGCCAACCGCATCCATGCGCTGATAGCTTCCAACTACTTCTATGAAGGCGACTACGACGCAGCCCTGGCCCGCTTCCAGGCCGCGCGCCTCGACCGTCTGGGCAACGAGGAGCGCGACGACATGACCTACCGTCTGGCCACCTGCTACCTGAAGACAGGCAACGTGAAGGAAGCCGCCGTCTGGTTCGAGACGCTGCGCGAGGTCAGCGACAAGTATGCCGCCGACTGCACCTACTACCTCTCCTACATCCGCTACACACAGAAGCAGTACGACGATGCCCTGCAAGGCTTCCTCTCCTTACAGGAAGACAGCAAGTACCGTGCACTGGTTCCCTACTATATTGCCGAAATCTACCTGGCCAAGCAGAACTATGACAAGGCCGAGATTGTGGCTCAGAACTATCTGTCGGCCTACCCCGACCACGAATATACGGCCGAGATGTACCGCGTGCAGGGAACTGCCGACTACCACGCCGGCAAGTACCAGGAAGCCATGAATGCACTGGAACAGTACCGGAAAGAGACAGGCGACCCGGACTGCCGCCGCGACGCCCTCTACATGCTGGGCATCTCCTGCTACGAATGCGGTGTCTATACGGAAGTGCCCGCCACGCTGGGCGAAGTGACCACCGAAGATGATGCCCTCACACAGAACGCCTGGCTGCACATCGGTCTGGCCAGCCTGCAGCTGGACGACCGCAACAAGGCCCGCATGGCCTTCGAGCAGGCATCCATCTCCGATGCCGACCTCAAGGTAAAGGAACAGGCGGCCTACAACTACGCCCTCTGCATCCACGAAACGTCCTACTCCGCCTTTGGCGAGTCGGTGACCGTGTTCGAGAAGTTCCTGAACGAGTTCCCCAACTCGCAGTATGCCGACCAGGTGAGCGGCTATCTGGTAGAAGTTTATATGAATACCCGCAGCTACGACGCTGCCCTCACCTCCATCGAGCGCATTGCCCACCCCGGCAAGGCCATTCTGGAGGCCAAGCAGAAGATACTCTTCCAGCTGGGAACACAAAGCTTTGCCAACACGCAGTTTGAGGAAGCCGTGGGCTACTTCAACCGCAGCGTGGAGCTGGGCCAGTACAACCTGCTCACCAAGGCCGAAGCCCTCTACTGGCGCGGCGAGTCCTACTACCGGCTGAACCGCATGCAGGAGGCTGCCCGCAACTTCACCGACTACCTGGCCCTCACGCCGCAGAAGAATACGGAGATGTACCCGCTGGCCCACTACAACCTGGCCTACATCGCCTTCCATGCCAAGGACTATGCCACCGCGCAAAGCCGCTTCATGCAGTTCGTGCAGTTGCAGAAGGGCGACAACGCCGCCATCCTGGCCGATGCCTACAACCGCATAGCCGACTGCTACCTGCACAACCGCCGCTTCGACGAAGCCCGCCAGTACTACACCCGCGCCGAAAGCCTCGGGACCGCCTCGGGCGACTATTCCTACTACCAGCTGGCTCTGGTGTCGGGCTTGCAGAAGGACTACGCAGGCAAGGTGCAGCTGCTGGACCGCCTGGCCGAGGAATACCCCAACTCGCCCTACGCCGTCAACTCCCTCTACGAGAAAGGCCGCTCCTACGTGCAGACGGGCAACAGCCGTCAGGCCATCGCCACCTTCCGCGAGTTGCTGGACAAGTATCCCGAAAGCCCCGTCAGCCGCAAGGCCGCTGCCGAAATCGGTCTGCTCTACTACCAGAACGACGATTACAACCAGGCCATCGAAGCCTACAAATACGTAGTCACCCAATATCCGGGCAGCGAAGAGGCACGCCTGGCCATGCGCGACCTGAAATCCATCTACGTGGACGCCAACCGGGTGGACGAATTTGCCGCCCTGGCCGCACAGATGCCGGACGCCATCCGCTTCGAGCCCAGCGAGCAGGACTCACTGACCTACATCGCCGCCGAGAAGGTCTACATGAAAGGCGAGACAGCCCCGGCCAAGGAGAGCTTCGCCCGCTACCTGCAAAGCTATCCCACGGGAGCCTTCAGCCTGAACGCCCACTACTACCTCTGCGTGATAGGCAAGGAGCAGAAGGACAACAAGGCCGTGATGGAACATGCCGAGAAACTGCTGGAATATCCCGACAACCCCTACTCCGAAGAAGCGCTGCTGATGCACGGCGAAATTCTGTTCAACGACGGAGCCTACGACCGCGCCATGGCCGACTACAAGAAACTGCAGGCCAAGGCCTCCACGGCCGAACGCCGCCGACTGGGTGCCACGGGCGTGCTGCGCTGCGCCGCCCTGCTGAAGGACGACACGGAGACCATCCACGCCGCCACCGCCCTGCTGGCCGAGGCCAAGCTGTCGCCCGAGCTGCGCAGCGAAGCCCTCTACTACCGCGCCAAGGCCTACCTGAACCAGCAGGCCACCCAGAAAGCCATGGACGACCTGCAACAGCTGGCCAAGGACACCCGCACGCTCTACGGGGCAGAAGCCAAGTACCTGGTGGCACAGCAGCTCTACAACGCCGCCGAATATGCCGCCGCCGAGAAAGAGATTCTCGACTTCATCGACCAGAGCACACCCCATGCCTACTGGCTGGCCCGCAGCTTCATCCTCCTGTCCGACGTCTACGTGGCCATGGACAAGAAGCTGGATGCACGCCAGTACCTGCTCAGCCTGCAACAGAACTACCAGGCCGACGACGACATTGCAGGCATGATTGAAGAACGGCTGGAAAAGCTGAAATAGTATTTACGAGTCTACGCAACCGGAAAGAAATATGAAACAGATGACATACATACTCGGAGGAGCCCTCCTGATGACGCTCGCTCTTCCGGCCCAAGCCCAGAAACAAGTGAACGACACCACCGTAAACCGCACGGTGGTGGTGGAGCAGGAATACAACCCCGACATCATGGACGCCACGAAGGTGAACGTGCTGCCGCGGGTGGAAGAACCTGCCGTAAGCAAGAAGGAAGTGAAGTATGACGCCACCCTGGTGCCTGCCCGCAACGTGCCCGCACCCGTCATGCAGGCCTTCAGCGGAAAGGAGGCCCGCGAAAAGGCCAATCCCGGCTATGCCCGCCTGGGCTACGGCATCAACGGCAATCTGGACGCCGTGGCCGACTATCAGTTCGCCACCTCCGAAAACGGACGCCTCCATGTAGGCTTCGGCATGGACGGAGCGGACGCCAAGCTGGACATGGGCGAAGGCGTGGAAAAATGGCGCTCGTTCTATTACCGCACCCGGGCCGTAGTGGACTACCGGCATCTCTTCCGCAACCTGGAGCTGGACCTCGCCGGCAACTTCGGACTGAGCAACTTCAACCTCATGCCCTTCCTGAGCGACAGCAAGCAGAAGTTCACCTCGGGCAGCTTCCACGCCGGCATCCGCAACAAGAACAGCGAACTGCCGCTCGACTATCGCATCGAGACCAACCTGCTGCTCTACCAGCGCCAGCACGACCCTGCCGCCGACGGACTGCAGGAGACACTGATACGCACCTTGGGCGAAGTGGGCGGAGCCATCTCCGACGAGCAGTCCGTCAACATAGCCTTTGCCATGGACAACGCCTTCTACCAGAAAGGCGGCTTCAAGAACGTCACCTCCATCGGGCTGAACCCCTACTACCTGATTGACGGCGAAAGCTGGATGCTGCACCTGGGCGCCCATGTCGACATGGCCTTCGGCTTCGGCAAACAGTTCCGCGCCGCCCCCGACATCCGGGCAGAGTACACCTTTTCGGACAGCTACGTGCTCTATGCACAGGCTACCGGAGGCAAGCTGCAGAACGACTTCCGCCGCCTGGAAAGCTACACCCCCTACAGCCAGTTGGGACAACAGCTCGATGCTACCTACGAACAACTGAATGCAGCCCTCGGCTTCAAGGCCAGCCCCACCGACGGACTTTGGTTCAACCTCTACGGCGGATACCAGAACCTGCGCAACGACGTGTTCAGCCTGTGGTATTCCACCCTGACCGAAGAAGAACTGCTGCTGGCCCAGCAGCACACATCCAATGTCTATGCCGGAGCCGAAATCAGATACAGTTACAAGGACCTGTTCGGAATCACCGCCTCGGGCGTGTACCGCAACTGGGACACTTCCGGCGACAGTGCATACGGCAAGCTGGAAGTGCTCGCCTTCAAACCTGCTTTCGAAGCCGGTCTCCAGGCCGATGTCAACCCCATCCCGTCCGTGCGCCTTTCGCTGGGCTACAACTATGTGTCGCGCACCAAAGTGGACGGTGTACAGGCCGACCCCGTCAGCAACCTCTATCTGCACGGCAGCTACGAGCTGTTCAAGGACATCCTTCTCTACGCACGCCTCAACAACCTGCTCAACCAGGACTACCAGTACTACGAGGGTTGTCCGGCACAAGGTTTCAGCCTGATGGGCGGCGTAGCCTTCCGTTTCTAGGCAGATAATGGAAAAAGTCTGGCCAAAAAAAGACTTTTTTGCTAAAATCTTCCTTATATTATAAGGTGGTAAATTGGTTTTTTTCTACTTTTGCGGGCAAAACTTGTGGCGGGCGTCACTACTAAAACTAAAACCTATGCAAAAGAATCTTGTCATTGTCGAATCTCCGGCAAAAGCCAAAACGATTGAGAAGTTCTTGGGTAAGGACTTCAAAGTACTCTCCAGTTACGGACACATACGCGATCTGAAGAAGAAAGAATTCAGCATCGACATCGAAAAAGACTTTACGCCGCACTACGAAATTCCGGCAGACAAGAAGAAAGTGGTAGCCAACCTGAAAGAAGAAGCCGAAAACGCCGAAACCGTATGGCTGGCTTCCGATGAGGACCGCGAGGGAGAAGCCATCGCATGGCACCTGTACGAAGTCCTGAAGCTCAAGCCGGAGCATACCAAACGCATCGTCTTCCACGAAATCACCAAAGGGGCCATCCTGAAAGCCATCGAAAACCCGCGCCAGATAGACCTCAACCTGGTGGATGCCCAGCAGGCACGCCGCGTGCTGGACCGCATCGTGGGCTTCGAGCTCTCGCCCGTACTGTGGAAGAAGGTGAAACCCGCCCTCTCTGCCGGCCGGGTACAGTCAGTGGCCGTGCGCCTCATCGTGGAACGCGAACGCGAGATACAAGCCTTCCAGAGCGAAGCCTCCTACCGCGTCACCGCCGTATTCCTGGTGCCCGACGCCAACGGGAAAATCACGGAAATGAAAGCCGAACTGGGACGCCGCATCAAGACCAAGGCCGAAGCACAGAAATTCCTGGAAAGCTGCAAGGAAGCCACCTTCAGCATCGGCAACATCACCACCCGTCCGCTGAAGAAAAGCCCCGCAGCCCCCTTCACCACCTCGACCCTGCAACAGGAAGCCGCACGCAAGCTGGGCTTCACCGTGGCACAGACCATGATTGTGGCACAGAAACTGTATGAATCGGGAAACATCACCTACATGCGTACCGACTCCGTCAACCTCTCCGAATATGCCATCAACAGCAGCAAGGAAGCCATCGGCCAGCTGATGGGCGAACGTTACGTACACCCCCGGCACTACGCCACCAAGACCAAAGGCGCACAGGAAGCGCACGAAGCCATCCGCCCCACGGACATGAGCAAGGCCAAGATTGAAGGGAACTCACAGGAGAAAAGGCTGTACGACCTCATCTGGAAGCGCACCATCGCCTCTCAGATGGCCGACGCCGAAGTAGAGAAAACCACCGCCACCATCAGCATCAGCAAGAACACAGATACCTTCAGCGCCACCGGCGAAGTGGTGAAGTTCGACGGTTTCCTGCGCGTCTACCGCGAATCCTACGACGACGAAGCGGAACAACAGGAAGACAGCGAAACCACCAATCTCCTGCCCCCGCTGAAGAAAGGACAACAGCTGCAATGCCAGGACATCGTGGCCACCGAACGCTTCACCCAGCACCCGCCCCGCTACACCGAAGCCAGTCTGGTGCGCAAGCTGGAAGAACTGGGCATCGGACGTCCGTCTACCTACGCCCCCACCATCTCCACCATCCAGCAGCGCGAATACGTGGAAAAAGGAGACAAGGCAGGCTACGAGCGAAGCTACAACATACTGACCCTGCAAGGAGGCCAGATAACCGACACCACCCACACCGAAATGACCGGAGTGGAGAAAGCCAAACTGCTGCCCACCGACACGGGCACCGTGGTGAACGACTTCCTGATGGAATACTTCCCCACCATCCTCGACTATAACTTTACGGCCAGCGTCGAAAAGCAGTTCGACGAGATAGCCGAAGGCGAAAAGCAGTGGACTTCCATCCTGAAAGCCTTCTACAAGGACTTCCATCCGTCTGTAGAGAGCACCCTGGCCACCAAGAGCGCCCACAAGGCCGGCGAACGCATGCTGGGTACCGACCCTGCCAGCGGCAAGCAGGTCTCCGTCAAGATAGGCCGCTTCGGTCCCGTAGCCCAAATCGGCACTGCCGAAGATGAAGAGAAGCCCCGCTTCGCACAGCTGAAGAAGAACATGTCCATCGAGACCGTTACCCTGGAGGAAGTGCTGGAGCTCTTCAAGCTGCCGCGAACCCTGGGCGAACACGAAGGCAAAACCGTCACCGTAGGTGCCGGACGTTTCGGCCCCTACGTCCACTACAACAACCTCTACGTGTCGCTGCCTAAAGGCTCCGACCCTCTCAGCATTACGCTGGAGGAAGCGCTGGAACTGATTAAGGCCAAAGAAGAAGCCGAAGCGCAAAGACACCTGAAGAAGTTTGACGAAGAACCCGAACTGGAGATTCTCAACGGCCGCTACGGCCCCTACATCTCCTACAAGGGCAACAACTACAAGATTCCCAAAGACATTGTTCCGCAAGACCTCAGCCTGAAGTCGTGCATGGACCTCATCAAGCTGCAGAGCGACCCCGACAAGCCCAAGACGCGCAGGGGGAAGTCGGCGAAGAAGGCATAAAGACAATTAGGAAACCGACAGATATAATCCAGGCACGGATTACACAAACTATCCCGGAAAGGTTGTAGGGACGCACCACGGTGCGTCCACGTATCCATCCACTTCCGTGATATTCTGTGTAATCCGTGCCTGTTTTTATACCTGCGTGTATGCGGACGCACCGTGGTGCGTCCCTACAACGCAATCCGTGTAATTCTTTCTTTCAGTACCGCTCTGCACCAGCCTGCCTGCAAGCCGTATTCATCGTACACTCCAGGCATAGGCTGATGCGTTCTTCAATCCTTACCGGCCTTGGTTTACATCCGCTCCGGCACCTCGATGCCCAGCAGGCCCATGCCCAGGCGGACTACCTTGCCTACCTCGCGCGAAAGGGCGAGGCGGAACACCTTGACGTCGGCATTCTCTTCGCGCAGAATGCTGAAGTCGTGGTAGAACTGGTTGTACTCCTTCACCAGGTCGTAGCAGTAGTTGGCTATGACGGAGGGACTGTAGTCCTCGCCCGCCTGCTTCACCACGCCGGCAAAGTCGGCAATCATCTGTACCAGGCCCTCCTCCTTCGTGCTCAGCTCGATGCCCGGATGCAGTTGTTCGGGAATGGCGATGCCTGCCTCGGCCGCCTTGCGCAGCACGGACTGGATGCGGGCGTAGGTGTATTGGATGAAAGGCCCCGTGTTTCCGTTGAAGTCGATGGACTCCTTGGGATTGAACGTCATGTTCTTGCGCGCGTCCACCTTCAGGATGAAGTACTTCAACGCACCCAGACCGACGATGCGGGCAATGTCGTCCGCCTCGGCCTGCGTCAGGCCGTCCAGCTTGCCCAGTTCGCCGCTGGTCTCCTTGGCGGTCTCTATCATTTCGGCCATCAGGTCGTCGGCGTCCACCACCGTGCCCTCGCGGCTCTTCATCTTGCCTTCGGGCAGTTCCACCATGCCGTAGGAGAAGTGTACCAGGCTCTTGCCCCACTCGAATCCCAGACGGTCCAGCAGGATGGACAGCACCTGGAAGTGGTAGTTCTGTTCGTTGCCCACCACGTAAATCATCTTGTCGATGGGATAGTCGGAGAAGCGCTGTTCGGCGGTGCCGATGTCCTGCGTCATGTAGACCGATGTGCCGTCGGCACGGAGCAGCAGCTTGTGGTCGAGGCCCTCGCCCGTCAGGTCGGCCCACACGGAGCCGTCTTCCTTGCGGTAGAACAGGCCTTTGTCCAGTCCTTCGAGCACCTTTTTCTTGCCTTCCAGATAGGTGTTGGACTCGTAATATATCTTGTCGAAGCTGACGCCCATCAGCTTGTAGGTCTCGTCGAAGCCGGCATAGACCCAGTCGTTCATCTTCTGCCAGAGGGCACGCACCTCGGGGTCGCCTGCCTCCCACTTCACCAGCATCTCGCGGGCTTCCTTCATCAGGGGCGATTCGGCTTCGGCCTTCGCCTTGGCCTCTTCCTCGCTCATGCCTTCGGCCTGATACTTGGCCATCAGTTCCTTCACCTCGGCCTTGTAGTGCTTGTCGAAAGCCACGTAGTAGTCGCCGATGAGGTGGTCACCCTTCTTGCCGCTGGACTCGGGCGTCTCGCCGTTGCCATACTTCAGCCAGGCCAGCATGGACTTGCAGATGTGGATGCCGCGGTCATTGACGATGTTGGTCTTTACCACGCGGTTGCCGTTGGCGGCAATGATGTTGGCCAGCGCGTTGCCCAGCAGGTTGTTGCGCACGTGCCCCAGGTGGAGGGGTTTGTTGGTGTTGGGCGACGAGTATTCTATCATCACCAGCGGCGAGCGGTCTGTGGCGGCGGTCAGGCCGTAGTTGGGGTCGGCCTGCACGGCGTTAAGCAGCTCAATCCACGCCGACGAGGCGATGGTGAGGTTCAGGAAGCCCTTGATGACGTTGAACTTCGCCACCAGTTCGGGTTCGTTGGCCAGCAGGTATTCGCCAATCTCCTGCGCCGTCTGCTCGGGACCTTTCCGTGACATGCGCAGGAAGGGGAAAACCACCAGCGTCAGGTGGCCTTCAAATTCTTTCTTGGTCTTTTGCAACTGCACCTGTGCGGCAGGCACTTCCTGTCCGTAGAGTGCTTTCAGCCCGTCCATAACGGACTGTGCCAGTTTCTGTTCTATATTCATAGTGTAGCAATTTTGTTCTCGTGCCGCAAAGGTATAAAAAATTCAGGGAATGAGAAAGGGAATCCCGCCCGAGGCACGCAAGTGTTGTCCGCGGAGGATGCTTGCATTGTCCGCAGACCGTGCAAGCATCCTCCGCGCACCGTGCAAGCGTCGTCCGGAAAGCCTCCGGAGACTTCCCCCGTCTGTTATACACACGACTTTCCGAAGATGCGTTTCACGCCTTCACACCGGCTGATACACAAAGCGTTGCCGTGAACTCTCAGGCTTCACGGTGAAACAAGGGCTTTCTCCACCAACATGGGATAAGTGCGTTCTGCATTCATCACATATTCCCAGCCAAAGTCGGAAATGCCCTCCAAAGCATCGTTCATGGCCGAAATGGCATCAGTCCAGGTTACATCTCCTATCTTGGTGGAATAAGTGGAGTTGTTTTTATTACACAACTCTTCGGTAAGGCTGTTGATGCTTTCTACATAACAGGCTGAAATGTTATAAGAATATAGATTTCCAAAATCCAAATGACAATAAGAACTGCCGGAAACCGAACCACGGAAGAAACAAGAAACAACAGTACCGCCGTTAACCGTCCCCGCGATACCGCCAATATTGGACGAACTGCCGGAAACCGAACCGGTGGCATAACTGCCCTGAAGACTGCCGCTGTTTTCTCCCACAATTCCTCCTACATACATGTTTCCTATTACCTGAACGTCTATTGCCTGACAGGCAGAAACCGTACCGTTATTGTAGCCCACCAGACTGCCGACAGGAAAGCCTTCTGAAGTGGCAGTCACCACCGGACTCTCAAGGATAAGGTTCTTCAAGACACCATCTGTATCCAGGCAACCGATAAATCCCACTCCATCGCCCGACGAGGCTTCGATATTCAGCCCTCGGATGGTGTGTCCCGCACCGTCGAAAGTTCCAGTGTATTCAGTATCAGCGTCATAATCGCCCACCGGTGTCCAGTTGTTCTCGCCCGTCAGGGTGATGTCTCTGGCCAGGATGCAGTTGGTTGCAGGGGCAGAGGCTGCGGCCTCTGCCCATTCTTTCAGCCCCTCGGCATCGTAGACGATATAGGTGCCTTCTACGATTTTATATGAAACATTCTCTGCCTGGTTGTCCGACGGGAAATCGGTTCCGGGAGTGTTCCACCCGCCGACGGTCACTTCATCTGCCACCTCCAGCCTATCCTTGCCCACCCGCAGGTTCATGGCATAGGCACAGCCGTTCTGCAAACCGCCGTCGACCAAGCCCGTGGAGGGAACCGTAAAGGCATATTTCTTTCCGTCAGAGAGGACGGCTTCCAGCATTCTGGCACCGGCCTTCTGCCCGTCACCCGGCTGGAAGATGGCGGTGAAGGAGAAGGAGCCTCCGGCTTCCTTGTACATCGCAATGTCCTGCATCGCAGCGCCGCCGGCAGCGGCTACGGTGGAGCAGTCTTCCTCGCCGCCGGCCGCCAGCGACAGCGTCACCCGGTCTGTGGTCTGCATCAGCTTCAGAGACTGCACGCTGACGTCGTCACCCAGCTGCGCACCCAGTTGGATGTTCACCGTCAGCTTCACCAGCCGATGGGTGAAGCGGATGGGGAGCGCCTTCTCCGCCGTGAGGCCGCTGAGCGGGACGAACCCGTCTGCGGCGTAGCTCAGCAAATCGGCAGCGAGGGTGCCGCCCGTCTGGTCGGCGGGTATCGCAAAGGTCACCGTCTGCTCCGTCGCCTCGTCGCAATAGGGGGCATAGGCATAGACGGCGCACGAGGTCGTGGAACCTTTCCAATACATCGGCTCCTCCGGGTTCCATCCGTCTGCCCCCTGTTCCCATTTGACGTTACGCTTTGTACAGGCATCGCCGTCGCCATAGTCCAGGAAAAGGCCCAGCGAGGTGCCCTCATATTCGGCATCGGCACGGGTGAGCAGCTCACCGACCGCAGGCGCAATGCGCATCCGGCCGTCGTCGGAATAGCGGGAGGCGGATGTCATCCGGCCGCCGTCCTCCTGACAGGCGGTCAGTAGGGCCAGCAGGAACAGGAAGCTGTATATCAGTCTATATTTCATGTCACGGCAGGTTATGTTCATTGGTTATTGGTCATTGCACCTATTGGGGAAAGGACGGACGTGCGTCCGGCGGTGCTCCCGCCCACAATCAGGTTCAGGGTGTACACCTTGCCGCTGTCAAACGTCATATCCTGCTCCAACGTCCATTCGTAATACGAGTCCGCCATCAGGAAACCGACAGTGAACTGCGAGGCCTTCACCGTCTGCGGCACAAGGAGTGCGCTGTACAGGGCCTGCGCTCCGCCGCCGTCCGGACCCACAACGTATTCCGCCCGAAGAGGAATGAGGCTTGCCGCAGCACCGGCCGTTCCCCATTGGTTACTCAACAGATTGAAATTGCGGCTGAGCGAAACACCTTCGAGCCGGAGGTCGCTCACCGGATTTTCATCGGCATCGGTATTGCTTAGGTCCAGGACTATGTTCACCCGGCTGCACAAGTGCCGCAACTCCACGGGCAGCTTGCCGCCGACAAGGCCGGTGGCCGGATTGACCTCGTGGGGAGCGGTATAGAGGTAATCGCTGGCCGCGAAGTCCGCTTCCGCGCTTTGGTCGGCCTCCACCTCCACCGCTGCCTCGTTGCCGAAGTCCGTCACGGGCAGTGTGGTGGCGGTGACGTTGACCGGAGTGGTGCCGTCGGCCCACAGCATGGTCAGGGGCTCGGAAGGATTGCCGTCGGCCACGGGCCGATAAGCCTCCCACGAACCGTTTTCTTTCTGCATCAGCGCCGTATAGGTATATGCTTCGTCCTGTTTGTTTTCAATATGGAGGCAGAAGCGGGTGAGCGAGGCGGCCGTCATGCCTTCGCCTCCGGCTCGCGTGAAGGGCTCCGCCACCGCGGCAGACACCCGTATTACCCCATCGGCCGGAAGCGGAGATACCACAACCGGCTCTCCGCCGTCGGTACAGGCTGCCGACAAGAAAAGCGCCCATGCAATGACTATCAGTTCTTTCAGTCTCATATTCTGTCTTCCACCGTCTGATGTTTACTCCGTTTCTTCCACTGCCTCGCCTCCGGGTATCGGGGTGCCGGCAGTCCAGTCGTTCACCGTCACGGAACCAAGGGTCAGGGCATCCTTGCCCACGGACAGTCCGAAGGTATAGGCCTTCCCCGGCTCAAGTCCGGTTTGGGTCAGCTGGGTATGGCTGGCCTTTACGGTCAGCGTCCCTCCCGTACCAGTTTTCAGCGTGAGGAAATGGTCCGAAGCGCTGTACTTGCCCGGCAGCAGGATGGCCGTGAAGCTGTGTTGGGCCGCTGCGCTCTCATCCTTCGTCAGCAAGCCGGTGACCGTAGTAGACCCGGCCTCAACGTCCAGCGTCTTTCCCGTAATCCCAGTTTCTTGGGTCGGAAGCGTAAAGACCGGAGCCTCGAACTCGGGTTTCTCCGTTTCGTACTGGGTTGCGTAGTCGGTAATCTTCACCGTGACCTTTGCCAACTGGTGCTCGAAGTTCAGTGACAGCGTGGCGTCGTCGGGCTTTGTCATGCCAGGCTCTTCGGCCAGCATCCAGTCGGCACGGCCCATGTAGTTGGCATTGCCGGGCTCGTCGCTGCTCTGGTTGGCAGGAAGTGTAAACGTCGTAAAGGAGGTGGAGGAAGCCTCATCGTAAGGATAGAAGGCCTCGAAGGAGTTATTCACACCGGAGATCCACACAATGTAGCCGGACGCAGCCCCGGGCGTCCATGCGCTGCCGGAGTAAGTGTAATGTGACTCCTTCTTCCCCTCGACAGCTCCGGAAGTGGTATTGGTTACAAATATCCGGTCGCCGGTGTCCCACGTATCGCCTTTACCGGTACTGTTGACACGGGTATTCGGCGAGGCTATGCCGGCCTGGATGTGTACCGCCATCGGGTCGTTGGCGTAGGTCAAAAAGGTATCCTCATTGTGCTGGCAAGCGGACAAGGCCCAAACGGAAACGGCTGCCAGTATAGTTTTTACGGTTTTCATATCTGTTTCTGTATTTACGTTCTACATCGGTTATTCGGTCACCAGTCCGCCTTCCACATCGACTTCCGTCCAAGGTTCTGCCTGGATGCCTCCAAGGCTAACCTTGTCACGGCCTACGGTAAGGGTGAGATTGTATTCATTGCAGGGTATGAAATGCACGCTTTCATCGGAACGGAAAGTGTAGATTTTTCCACCGGCCTCAATGTCCACCGTCCAATCTTCCTCCAGATCCTGCGGCACAAGGATACACTCGTATTGCGTTCCTGCCTGCGTGGGACACAGGTGTATCGTCTGGTCTAGACCGACGGCGGAAGAAGTGACTTCCCCGGTTTGCAGATTGATGGACGCAGTAAGGGCGCAGCCGGTGAAGGTGACGGACGTAAATGTCACATCGGCATCCAGTTCGCTTCCCCGTTCCAGTATCACATTCAGTTTGGACAGTATATGATTGAAGTTCACAGCAATGGCGTTGCCGTTCCTGGCGGTTGTAGTCTTTGGTAAAGCAAGAAGGAAATCCGACTGCTTGACATTCGCTTCGGAGCTTTGGTCTGCCTGTACGGTGAAGGAATAGTTTTCATCCGTGACTGCTTCGT
Source organism: uncultured Bacteroides sp. (assembly GCF_949298305.1). Taxonomy (GTDB): domain Bacteria; phylum Bacteroidota; class Bacteroidia; order Bacteroidales; family Bacteroidaceae; genus Bacteroides. Next base: position 23,210 of record NZ_CASFWU010000012.1, read on the forward strand.
CATAAGGCAGGTAGGCATAATAGCTGACATTGGCATCGTCGTTCATCCAAAGAAGTTGGGTGTCTCCTGTGGTCCAGCCCTCATCGTAGGTCACCTTCAGGTTGGAACAGTTATAGCGCTGATCGTTGCCAGAGCCATCAGTTGTCAGAAAAAGGCCGAAACTGCCTTCGGTCAGTTCTCCCTCGGCATATCCGGCCCGGGTATCCGTCCCGTTGATGCCGGCCTGGATGTAAATGGGGGTGTCTGCATAGTCTGTTGTCGGGCTTAGAGAATTGTCATTGTTACAAGCCGCCAATATCATGGACAGCAATGCAATGCTTAAAATATTTCTGCTTGTCATCGTATTATTATAATGATTTGTTAGAATTCACCGTTCTTTTATCCGGCCTCGCCCCCCGATAAGTCTCCTCCACTTCCCCATCCGTTGACAGAGATGCCGCCCTCGGCGATACTGAGTGTGATGCGGTCGTAGGCCACACCGAGATTGAGGTAAGTGATGCGTCCGGGTGTGAGGGTGATGTCTTTGTCAGGGCGGAAGGTATAGTTGTTGCCGTCCACCCGGAAGGTGAGGCACGTTTCGCCTGCCCGGAATGTCTGCGGAATGACGGTCAGCAACGAACAGCCTTCCCACATGCCTGAAAAGTCGCCGCTCTCCGTAAAGGCGCCGCAAGCCACCTGTTCCGGGATGCCAGATGGAACCAGCCGTTCCTCTTCGTACTCCACGGTGGCCTGTGTATATGCCCTCAAGGTGACATCCACAGGCTCCAGTGCCGCCAGCTGTTCATCTTCCAACTGAATCCGTATGCCGACCTGAGACATCAGATGGTGCAGCCTTAGATTCACATGTCCTTTGGTCGCTTCGGCCTGATAGTCCATCAGCCAAAGTTCCTGATGGGAAGCGTCGGCCACAAGAGACTGGGGCAAGGAAGTCAAATCTTTCGTGGTTTCTCCGCAACTGATGGCCACAAGGTTCAATGAAGCATATCTGTCCAAGACCGGAGGAGTGCCATCCTGCCACGTCGAGCTGACAGGGTCGTACCAACAGCAAAAGACCGACGCCTCGTCCATAGTGCCGGTAAACCCGGCCAGCAGCACAGGATGCGCATAGGAAGTTGCACCGCTCCCTGTGCTTCCCCACGTAAGCCCGACGGACCAGGAAGGAGGTTCTTCCATATTTTGAGGCTCAGGATTGATTGCACAGGCGGTCAAAAAGAACATTCCCGCCAACATACCGTAAATCTGTCTTTCCATGAGTGAAATTATTATCTTCGTTCAGGCCGCATACATATCTGCCCGTTGCTGTCTGCAAGAAATTAAAACATTCCTCTCCCCATATCTCCTCCGTCGGTTGCTCCACCCGAAATGTCGTAGCTCGCCGTCAGGAGGGGGCCTTCACTCTGAATTTCAATTACCTCGCAGTGAGGTGCCTCGTAGGAGGTCGTCTGAAGTTTTGTCTCTTTTGTATTCATAAGTCGGTTTTGTCAAAAACGTTATATAGGCAAGCATATCATTCGCCAGCTTCCTCCTGCGGATTTTCTTCTCTGCCTTCGAGTACGCGGGTAGCAAGGAAGCGGCGGTAGTCTGTGGGGCTGATGCGGAAACGGTTCACGAACGAACGGTAGAAGGTAGTGTAGGAACTGTAGCCCACCCTTTCGCCCACTTCGGCCAGCGACATGTCCGGCATCTGCTCCATCAGCACCACGGCCTCCTTCAGGCGGCACTCGGTGATGTAGTCCTGCAACGAACAGTGGGCCTCCTGCATCAGCGCCTCGTACAGGCGGTTCTTTGACACGCCCAGTTCCTTCATCAGCGCGTCGCGGGTCAGCTGCGGGTCGGCATACATACGCTGCGTGCGCATGAGCTCGGTCAGACGGTTGAACAGTTCACGGTTACGAACCGTAGCGGCCGTCTCGGTCTGCTCCCCACCGTCGGGAACGGCAGGTTGCGACGCAGCCTTCGGTTCGGCCTGAAGGCGGGCATACTCGCGGATGGTGGCACACAGGGCCTCGTTCTTGCGGCGCAGGGCGCGCAGGTAGAGCACCAGCAGCACACAGGCCAGCAACAGCACACAGGCAGCGGCTCCGATGCCGATGGCCGTCAGGCGTGCCTTTTCGTGGCGGGCTGTAGCCAGTTCCTTCTCCTGCTTCAACTCACGCAGGCGGTATATTTTAGTCAGGCGGTTCAGCTGTTCGTCAGTCTGGAGGATACGGACCGTGTCGGCCACATCGGCAAAACGATAGTAGCAGTCGGCAGCCTCGGCCGTGCGGCCCAAGTCACGGTAGAGACTGGCAAGCGAGCGCAGGTAGTCGGCCAGCAACGGATAGTTGCGGTGCTCCTCCCGATACTGCACCAGCATGCGGAAGATGCGCTCCGCCTCAGCGGGGTTTCCAAACCGGCTCTCGTAAGAGGCCAACGTGTATTGCAGGGTTTCTTGCTGCGAAGGGTCGGCGTAAATCCGGTTATAGGCCAAGGTACTGTCGCGCCAGGCCGTAGCCTTGTCACGGTTGCCCAGACGGCAGTAGATGTCAATGTATCTGACGGCATGTTTCAGTCTGGCCACAGGATTGACGGGTATTCCCTTCGACTGCTCCCAACAGCGGATAAGGGGAGCCACCGAGTCATTCATGGCCAACGCGTCCTCCACCCGGTTCTCGGACAGATAGGTGTACACCAGGTTGAAGCCGCAACTCACGGCATGATTGTAGGCCTTCACCTTGATGAGGGCAGGCATGGACTTGTGGTAGTAACGGTCGGCCTCGTCGGGCTGATGGTTGTTCTGGTAGCAGCGGGCCAGGCAATAGTCGGCCGTCGCCACGCCCAATGCATGCCCCTCGCGGCGGGCGTAGTCACCCATGTCGCGCGTGGTTTCCAATGCTTCGGCATAGTCGCCGAACTGCTGCATGCGGTCTACCAGCAGATACCAGATGTTATAAAGGTTGGCGGTGTCGGCGCATTGCCGGTAATGCTCCAGAATGGCGTTCATCTCATCCATGTACCCCTGCTTGTCGCCCATCTGATAGAAATGTTCGGCGGCAGCTGAGCGGAACACGTATTCAAAGTGCCTGCTTCCTTTCCGCTCGGCTTCGGCAAGTCCCCGCCGTTGCATGTCAAAGAAGGCATCGGTACGGATACTGTCGAACATCTGCATGGAAAGTACATAGAGTGCGGAATCGCCGAAGAACGGGTCCTGCTTCTCCGGCTCTGCTGCATGGACGGAAGAAAAGCCCACACAAAGGAAAAGAATCGTATAAAAGAATGCTTTAGCCATCATTCACATCATTATTATTACTCAAGTTCCGGCTTTACCGAACAGGAAATCGACGAAGTCAAACTTGCAGGAGTCAAGGAATCAGAAGGAGTCACCGTCCGCCCGGAACAGACTGAAGAGTTAAAACCGAAGCTTTATCTCACACCGGAAGTTCCTTCCAATGGCACCGGCTAAGCCCTTTAACTTCTTAACAACCAGAAGAATATTAAAAACAATACTTTCGTTACTATTGAAGATACGGCGGACTGTCTGACCGGCGGACCCGCAAATATATAAAATAATTCAACTTCGTGTACCATTGGCCCGAAAGAATAGGCCGGCAACTTGCTGTGCCTTCTCATCGGTCTGCCGTTCACGTCGGTCGAATCTGTCACTACATCCAAAACCTCATGGCCGCCACCATAATCACAGACAGCCGGAGGCAAGACTACCGGCATCAGAAAACAGTTGTGGGGGGGATGATAGGGAGACCAAACAGTTTTCGGCAGTTTGCCAATCTGTTTGACCGTCATCTAACCTTCGTTCTGCCCGGCTCCCTTTTTCTCCCAAACATTCAGACGCCTTTCGTCTAAAAAAAATATATATAGAAGTGTTCGTGTTCACTTATCATTCGGCCGCACACCGGCTACCCAGGCCTTGAGCTCCGTTCGACCGCTGTATATAATGTTTCAGCGAGGCTGAAGAAAGATGCTCAAGGAAAAGCTTATGCCCCAGAGCCTCGTCCATCTCGCCGAACCCGCTGCGATAGACCAGCTCATCTTCGGCCTGCCCGCTCCGCACCTCCTCGGGCGGAAGGACAGACAGACAGCAGACATAGGCGTCTGCCGAGGGGCGGTAAAACAAATACACCCAAAAACAAGTTTCTATTCCGGTTCTCATTGTTACGTCCTAAATTGTGCTGCAAAGGTAGAGGGGAGGGACGGTACGGGCATTGCAGATTGTCACAAATACATTGCAAATTGTCCTGAACAAGCAAAAAAAGCCTGCAAACAGCAGCCGCAGGAAGAGAACCGGCAGCTTACAAAATTGCAAAAAAGAGCCTTTTCATCGAGTTTTTCGTGAGAGATGAGCTTGTTGCAAAGAGAACGAAGGCCTGCTACTGCCCCAATGCCGAAGTAGTCCTCCGTCATGATAGCAGCAACTGAAAGGAATAAGGGACAATGGTTATCCGCCGGAAAAAAAACGATATTTTAAGGCACAACCCGCTAAAAAAAGGCGGCAAGTTTGCGAATAAACAACGATTGACGTTATCTTTGCAGCAGCAATTCCATCTGCGGAACCATCCCAACAAAGAGACTCCACACCTGACAGCTACTTTCCGCCATTAACAAAACCAGTCATTATGATGAGAACAAAAGGAATACTTTTTATACTATTGATGCTTGTGTTCGTTGCCTGCGAGGAGAACGTACACCCCGATCAGGAGACACCCAACCAAAACCAAAAGACCCTGTTCATGTACTTTCCCTGGTCGGGAAACCTGACCAGCTATTTCTACCAGAACATTGAGGACATGGAAGAGACCATTGCCCGTATCGGGCTGGAGGACGAACGCGTCATTGTATTCATTTCTACCAGCAGCACGGACGCCGAAATGTTTGAGATAACCTGCGAAAAAGGTATCTGCACCCGGGACATCCTGAAAGAATACAGCAATCCACCCATTACAACACGGGAAGGGATTACTGCCATACTGAACGACATGAAGGCTTTTGCCCCGGCACCCGTCTACGCCATGACCATCGGCTGCCACGGCATGGGATGGGTTCCCGTGGAAAGTGCGGAAGCGCGCTCGGCATACAGAATTATTCCCCACTGGGAATATACGGACGGCCCGCTGACCCGCTACTTCGGAGGAACGACCGCCGCCTACCAGACAGACATCACCACCCTGGCCGGAGGTCTTGAAGACGCGGGCATCGTCATGGAGTATATCCTGTTTGACGACTGCTACATGTCGTCCATCGAGGCGGCCTACGACCTGCGATTGGTAACCGACCACATCATTGCCTGCCCCACCGAAATCATGGCCTATGGTATGCCCTATTCCACCATCGGCGAACACTTGCTTGGCGACCCCGACTACGAAGCCATCAACAAGGAATTCTACGACTTCTACTCCAACTACACGTATCCCTACGGCACATTGGGCATTACCGACTGCAAGGAACTGGACGCCCTGGCAAGTATCATGAAAGAAATAAACAGCCGATACTCTTTTGATGAAAGCCTTCAAAACGGCCTGCAACGCATGGACGGCTACACGCCTGTTCTGTTCTACGACTTCGGCGACTACGTGACAAAACTGTGCGGCGATGCCGATTTGCTGGCTGCCTTCAATGCCCAGCTGGAGCGCACCGTCCCTTACAAGACACACACCGAACAATACTATTCGGCCTACCGCGGCGAAGTAGACATCCATACTTATTCGGGCATTACCACTTCAGAGCCCAGCAAACACCGGTGGGCCGCCAAGGTTACGGAAACCAACTGGTACAAAGCCACCCATTAAGCCGAAAGCACAGAGCCAGAGGCCAAAAACATTCTAAAAAGCGTGTTTTTTTGTAGAAAAACGACGAACAGGGACGGCCATTCAGCGGCCGTACAGAAAAATATTCGTATTTTTGCCGCCAATGGAATTTACGATTTGCCTATATATAATAAGGAAAGAGGATAAGTATGAATAATATACCAACCGTCACCAAAAACCTGCTCATCATCAACGTGCTGATGTATCTCGGCACGATTGCAGCCGAGAGGTACAACATCGACCTGAGCGAATACCTGGGGTTGCACTTCGTCCTGTCCGAACACTTCAACGCCGCCCAGCTGATTACCTACATGTTCATGCACGGAGGGTTCACCCACTTGTTCTTCAACATGTTTGCCGTCTGGATGTTCGGCCGCATTCTGGAGCAGGTGTGGGGACCGCGGCGCTTTCTGTTCTACTACCTGCTGTGCGGCATCGGAGCCGGACTCATCCAGGAGGTGGTGTCGGGCATCCATTACTACGCCCAGGTGTCCAGCATGCCGCCCGAAGCCGTAGAGGGTGTCCTCAGCGAGGGCGCCAAGGCCATGAGCCAACACCTGAACTTCGTGGACCCGGCCATGGCCAGCCTGAACCTGACACTGAACGCCCCCACCGTGGGAGCCTCGGGCGCCGTCTACGCCATCCTGCTGGGCTTCGGCATGTTGTTCCCCAACCAGCCCATGTTCATCTTCCCCCTGCCCATCCCCATCAAGGCCAAGTATTTCGTCATGGGATATGCCCTGATTGAGCTGTGGTCGGGCATTGCCAACAATCCCAACGACAATGTGGCCCACTTCGCCCACCTGGGAGGTATGATATTCGGCTTCTTCCTGATTATGTACTGGAGAAAAAAGAACAGAGGAAATGGCTACTATTATAACTGACCTGAAAGATTCCTTCCGTCGAGGAAACATCTATATCCAACTGATTTACATCAACGTGGCGGTGTTTGTGCTGACCACGCTGAGTGAGGTTGTCATGCAACTGTTCAACCGCAGCATCATGGACGTGTTCGAGTGGCTGGAAATGCCCGCTTCGCTCACCCGTTTCGCCGTACAGCCTTGGTCGCTGTTCACCTACATGTTCATGCACGCCGGTGTGATGCACATTCTGTTCAACATGCTGTGGCTGTATTGGTTCGGCTCCCTGTTTCTGCAATTCTTTTCGGCCCGCCACCTGCGCGGCGTCTACTTGTTGGGCGGCATTTGCGGCGGCATCTTCTACCTGGCTGCCTACAATCTCCTCCCTTACTTCCGCCCCATGGTGGCCCACTCCTTCCTGTTGGGAGCTTCGGCTTCGGTGTTGGCCGTGGTGACCGCCACCGCCTACCGAGAACCCAACTACCCCGTCCGGCTGCTCCTGCTGGGCACTGTCCGCCTGAAGTACCTGGCCTTGATTATGGTGTTGACCGACCTGCTGTTCCTCACCTCCAACAATGCGGGAGGACACATTGCCCACCTGGGCGGCGCACTGGGCGGACTGTGGTTTGCGGCGGCACTGAGCAGGGGCAAGGACACGACTTCGTGGCTCAACGCAGCCCTCGACTTCTTCTCCTCGCCCTTCGGCGGCAGGCGGCGCAAGCCCAAGATGAAAGTGCACTACGGCGCCAACCGGCGGAGCGACTACGAATACAACGCCCGCAAGAAAGCCCAGTCCGACGAGATAGACCGCATCCTGGACAAGCTGAAGAAATCGGGTTATGACAGCCTGACCACAGACGAGAAGAAAAGCCTGTTTGACGCGAGCAAGCGATAGACGTCTTCCATATCAACCCCCTCAATCCAATCGAAGTGAAACATCTTGGTAGACTCGTCGCCCTGCTGCTGCTGGCACTCAACCTGCTGGTCACCGCCTTGTTGGTGCTCACCGCCTACAGCCCCTACATCCAGCCCACAACCCATCCGGTACTCTCGTGCCTGGGGCTGGCTTTCCCCATCTTTGCGGTAGCCAACGGCTGTTTTCTTCTCTTCTGGCTCGTGTTCCAATACTACAAATGTGCCCTGCTGCCCCTGGCCGGCTTCCTGCTGTGCTACCCGCAGATGCACACCTTCCTGCCCGCCAATTTCCATACGGACCACCTGCCCGAAGGCAGCATCAAGCTGCTTTCCTATAACATCATGGGCTTCGACGGCACATCAAAGAAAGACGGACAGAACCCCATCCTGAACTACCTGAAGGAGAGCGGAGCCGACATCCTCTGTCTGCAGGAATATGCTACATCGGGCTCATCCAGACACCTCACCCAAAAGGATGTGGAACAGGCGCTGGAAGCTTACCCCTACCACCGCATCACTTCAGTGGGCAACGCCAAGGGAAAAAACAACAAAGTGGCCTGTTACTCCAAGTTTCCCATCCTGTCGGCCCGGTTGCTGGACTATCAGAGCAACAACAACGGCTCTGTAGTCTACGAAATCAAGCTGGACAACGATACACTGACCCTTATCAACAACCACCTGGAGTCGAACAAGCTGACCAAAGAAGACAAAGTGGTGTACGAAGACATGCTCAAAGACCCCGAAAAGGAAAAGGTAAAAAGCGGAATGCGCCAGCTGATACGGAAACTGGCCGAGGCATCGGCCATCCGCGCCCCGCAGGCAGACAGCATCGCCAAGGAAGTGGCACGTTCCAAGCATCCATATATCGTAGTGTGCGGCGACTTCAACGACACGCCCATCTCCTACTCACGCCGCGTAATCGGACGGGAACTGAACGATGCCTTCACCCAATCGGGCCGCGGACTGGGCATCTCCTACAACCAGAACAAGTTCTATTTCCGGATAGACCACATACTGGTGAGCAAGAACCTGCACACCTACAACTGCACCGTAGACCGTTCCATCAAAGACTCCGACCATTACCCCATCTGGTGCTACATCGGCAGGTAGACGGAACTTCCCTACGGAATGCAGACTCATTTGAATCATTAATCACGGCCCTGCCACGGCAAAGGCCTCAAAACTAATACTAAAGAACAAATGTTGAAGAAAAGTATCCTTATTTTAGCAGCAAGCAGCATGATGTACGCCTGTACCCCAAAGACGGAAAGCAATCCGTTACTCGCAGAGTTCCAAACCCCTTACGGCGTTCCGCCCTTCAGCGAAATCAAGCTGGAACACTACGAGCCGGCCTTTCAGAAAGGCATTGAAGAACAGAACGAAAACATCCGGGCCATTGTGGACAACACAGATGCCCCGACGTTCGAGAATGTAATCGTGGCTCTGGACAACAGCTCGCCCATACTGGACCGCGTGGAAGGCGTGTTCTACAACCTGAACTCTGCCGAGACCAACGACGAGCTCACCGCCCTGTCCATCAAGATGGCTCCCGTCCTGTCCGAGCACAGCGACAACATCCTGCTCAACAGCGCCCTGTTCGAGAAAGTAAAGGCCGTCTACCAGCAGAAAGACTCTGCCGGACTGACCACCGAACAGCTCCGCCTGCTGGAGAAGAAATACAAGGACTTTGTCCGTTCGGGAGCCAACCTGCCCGCCGACAAGCAGGAACGCCTGCGCGAAATCAACAAGCAGCTCTCTACCCTGGCACTGACCTTCGACAAGAACCTGCTGAACGAAAACAACAGCTTCCAGCTCTTCGTCGACAAGGAGGAAGACCTGGCCGGACTGCCCGAATGGTTCCGCCAGAGCGCGGCCGAAGAGGCACGCAACGCCGGACAGGTGGGCAAATGGCTCTTCACCCTGCACAATGCCAGCCGCCTGCCCTTCCTGCAATATTCGGACAACCGCCCGCTCAGGGAGAAAATCTACAAGGCCTACATCAACCGGGGCAACAACAACGACGCCAACGACAACAAGAAGGTCATAACCGACATCGTCAGCCTGCGCCTGGAGAAAGCCCGACTGCTGGGATACGACAACTACTCCTCCTTCGCCCTGGACAACACCATGGCCAAGAGCCAGACGGCCGTCATGGACTTCCTGAACAACCTGTGGCAATATGCCCTGCCCAAAGCCAAGGCCGAAGCCGCCGAACTCCAGAAACTGATGGACAAGGAAGGCAAGGGAGAAAAACTGGAAGCCTGGGACTGGTGGTACTACACCGAGAAGCTGCGCAAGCAGAAATATAACCTGGAAGAGGCCGAAATCAAGCCCTACTTCAAGCTGGAGAACGTGCGCGAAGGCGCCTTTGCCGTGGCCAACAAGCTGTACGGCATCACCCTCACCCCCATCAAGGACATCCCCGTCTACCACCCCGACGTAGAAGTGTTCGAGGTGAAAGACGCCGACGGCAGCCTGCTGGGCCTGTTCTACACCGACTACTTCCCCCGTGCCGGCAAGGGCGGCGGAGCCTGGATGAGCAACTTCCGCGAGCAGCAGGGCGACATCCGTCCGCTGGTGTGCAACGTGGCCAACTTCACCAAACCCGTAGGCGACACCCCCTCGCTGCTCACCATCGACGAAGTGGAGACCCTGTTCCACGAATTCGGACATGCCCTGCACGGCCTCCTCACCAAGTGCAACTACAAGGGAGTGTCCGGTACCAACGTCGTACGCGACTTTGTGGAGCTTCCCTCCCAAATCAACGAACATTGGGCCACCGAACCCGAAGTGCTGAAGATGTATGCCCGCCACTACCAGACCGGCGAAATCATTCCCGACAGCCTGATTGAAAAAATCCTGAAACAGAAAACCTTCAACCAGGGATTCATGACCACCGAACTGCTGGCCGCAGCCATTCTGGACATGAGCCTGCACAACCTGACCGACACCGAAGGGCTGGACGTAGTGGCTTACGAAAAGAAGACAATGGACAGTCTGGGACTGATACCCGAAATAGCCCCGCGCTACCGCGCCACCTACTTCGGACACATCACGGGCGGATATGCCGCCGGCTATTACAGCTACCTCTGGGCCAACGTACTGGACAACGACGCCTTCGAGGCTTTCAAGGAAAACGGCATCTTCGACCAGCACACAGCCTGGCTGTTCCGCAGCAACGTACTGGAAAAGGGAGACAGCGAAGACGCAATGATTCTTTACCGCAACTTCAGAGGGGCAGAACCCCAACTGGAGCCGATGCTGAAAAACCGCGGAATGAAGCAATAATGCAAATATTTGACTTTCTTTTACTTCTGAATGTGAAAAAAAACCTATATTTGCAGCCTTGTATGGATTAACGATACATAGAAATCAATTAAAAAAGTAATTATAATAAACTAAAAGTAACATGCAAAACAAAGGATTTGTAAGGGTTTTTGCCATACTCCTCACCTTGGTGTGTGTGTTCTACCTCTCATTCTCTTTTGTAACTCGCCATTACACCAACAAGGCGAAAGAGTATGCAAAGGGCAATGAAAAGCTGGAACAAGACTACCTCGATTCGTTGGCAAACGAAAAGGTGTGGCTGTGGAACTGGAGCCTGAAAGATTGTAGAGAGATGGAAATCAGTTTAGGTTTGGACTTGAAGGGCGGTATGAACGTCATTCTTGAAGTCTCCGTACCCGATGTCATCAAGGCATTGGCAGACAACAAACCCGACGAAGCGTTCAACCAGGCACTGGCCAACGCCGCCAAGCAGGCCACAACCAGCCAGGACGACGTCATCACCCTGTTCATCAAAGAATATCACAAGCTGGCTCCGGGCGCACCCCTTTCGCAACTGTTCGCAACCCAACAGCTGAAAGACAAAGTCAACCAGAAGACTTCGGACGCAGACGTAGAGAAAGTTCTGCGCGAAGAGGTGAAAGCCGCAGTAGACAACTCATACAACGTGCTCCGTACCCGTATCGACCGCTTCGGTGTCGTTCAGCCCAACATCCAGAGCCTGGAAGACAAGATGGGCCGCATCATGGTGGAACTGCCGGGCATCAAGGAGCCTGAGCGTGTAAGAAAATTACTCCAGGGATCGGCCAACCTCGAATTCTGGGAAACTTACAACGCCAGCGAAGTGGCTCCTTACCTGCAATCGGCCGACAACAAGCTCCGCAACCTGCTGGCAAGCAACACTGAAGCCGACAGCACTGCCGTAGCCGTTGCCGACACAACCGCAACCGCCACTCCGGCCGCGCAAACCAGCACCGCCGACAGCCTGGCAGCCGCACTGAAGGGCGAGACACAGGATGCATCCGCTTCGTTGGAGCAAATCAAGAAAGAACATCCGCTGCTGGCCGTCCTGCAGGTGAACCCCAACGGTGGCCCCATCGTAGGTTACGCCAACTATAAGGACACGGCCGACATCAACCGCTACCTGTCCATGCCCGAAATACAGGCCGAACTGCCCAAAGACCTTCGTCTGAAATGGGGCGTTTCCGCATCGGAATTTGACCCGAAGGCACAGACATTCGAACTGTACGCCATCCGTTCTACCGAACGCAACGGACGCGCTCCGCTCGAAGGCGACGTAATCGTAGACGCCAAAGACGACTACGACCAGTACGGAAAGCCCTCTGTAAGCATGTCCATGAACAACGACGGTGCACGCCGCTGGGCACAGCTCACCAAGAAGGTTGCCGTCGAGAAGGGATGTATCGCCATCGTCCTGGACGGCTATGTATATTCCGCCCCGACCGTATCCAACGAAATCACAGGCGGCAACTCACAAATCACCGGACACTTCACCCCCGAACAGGCCAAAGACTTGGCCAACGTGCTGAAGTCCGGTAAGATGCCGGCTCCTGCCCACATCGTACAGGAAGACATCGTAGGTCCGTCACTCGGTCAGGCCTCCATCAACGCCGGTATCATTTCGTTCATCGTGGCCCTCGTGCTGCTGATGATTTACATGTGCACCATGTACGGTTTCATCCCCGGTATGGTTGCCAACGGCGCCCTCGTGCTGAACATGTTCTTCACACTGGGTATCCTTTCTTCCTTCCAGGCCGCACTGACCATGTCCGGTATTGCCGGTATGGTGCTGTCACTGGGTATGGCTGTGGATGCCAACGTGTTGATTTACGAACGTACGAAGGAAGAGCTCCGCGCAGGCAAGGGAGTGAAGAAAGCCCTGGCCGACGGTTACTCCAACGCCTTCTCGGCCATCTTCGACTCTAACTTGACGTCTATCATCACCGGTATCATCCTGTTCAACTTCGGTACAGGTCCCATCCGTGGTTTTGCCACCACGCTGATTATCGGTATCTTGATTTCGTTCTTCACAGCCGTGTTCATGACCCGTCTGTTCTACGAACACTTCATGAGCAAGGACAAGCTGCTGAACCTGACCTTCTGCACCGGCATCTCCAAGAACCTGATGGCCAATACTCACTTCGACTTCATGGGTCGCAGAAAAGCATGGATGACTACTACACTCATCGTTATCGTGGTTTGCCTCGGCTTCCTGTTTACACGCGGTCTGAGCCAAAGTATCGACTTCACCGGCGGCCGCAACTTCAAGGTACAGTTTGAGAACGCCGTAGAGCCCGAACAGGTACGCGAGCTCATCTCCAACAAGTTCGGTGATGCCAACGTAAGCGTCATCGCCGTAGGTACCGACGGAAAGACCGTCCGCATCAGCACCAACTACCGCATCCAGGAAGAAGGCAACAACGTAGACTCCGAAATCGAAGCCTATCTGTACGAAACGCTGAAGCCGCTGCTCACGCAGAACATCACGCTGGAGACCTTCATCGACCGCGAGAACCACACCGGCGGCAGCATCATCAGTTCGCAGAAGGTAGGTCCGAGCATCGCCGACGACATCAAGGTATCGGCCATCTGGTCTGTTGTACTGGCTCTGATCGCTATCGGTCTGTAC
>NZ_CASFWU010000013.1 GCF_949298305.1 uncultured Bacteroides sp.
CAAGAATCCCTCCGCCCTGAAGGACTGTACCTGTACGTCCTTTGCCCGCCTGCTGGCGCAGCTGGGCCGCAGGGTGCATACGAGGTACGGGAACGGGTACTGGGTGAAGGCGGTTGATGGAAAATGAGACAGGTTTTACCCTTGCGAATTGAAAATCGGCGAAGCCATGTTTGCAGGAGTCGGAGGAGTTATCGCCCGCCCTCTGACGGGATTGGGTGTTGAAGGCCAATGGATGTGATAATGAAGAGTGAGGAATGAAGAGGGAACACTTTCTGAGCCCCATTAACCGTATCGGCTTTCGCTTCTGACGTGGCAAAATAAAGCGGAATGCTTTCTAATATGGTGATATTCAGTGAAGTATATAGTGCGAAACTTAAGAAAGGTTGAGCAGGTTTGTTGTAGAACGTATATCTGTGTATGATGGATTGTCCGGACAACAAAAATCCGTGAAATCCATACCTCCAACGTCCGGTGCGGACGGTTGGGGTGGGGGATTTCACGGATTGTCTGTCTTTCAGTATCTGATGTTTCAGCCTTCGTTCTTGATTTTCTCGTCAATCACTTTAATCTTCTGCTTCACCAGTTCGATGTCACCTTTCAGTTTTTCCACCTTCCGGTTCAGTTCGGTCAGCAGGCTGTTGCCTTTCTTGGACGAGGCGTTCAGGAAGCCCAGATTGTTTTCGTAGGTCTGGAGTTCGGCCTTCATGTTGTCGAATGTCCTGACGAGCTTCTCGCGTTCCCGATAGAGGGCTTGCTGGCTGCCTTCAGGGATGTTGCTGAGGGCTGACTTGAAGTTGCTCAGCTTTTTGTTGGAGGCGCTGATGTGGAAGCGGTCGAACAGGCGGTCTACAGCCGCGTGGTACTGTTTGTAAATCTTGTCTTTCTCCTTGAAGGGGACGTGGCCCACGTTGTTCCATTCCTTCATCAGGTCGCGCACCATCTGTGTGGCCTCGTCCGTGTCGGTGTCCTCGCCGATGGCTTCCAGCTTCTCGATGATGGCTTTCTTGGCGGCCAGGTTTTCCTGCTCGACGGAGCGCTGGGAAGATGTGGCCTTGTTCTTCTGCTCGAAGAAGTAGTCGCAGGCGCCGATGAAACGTTTCCATACGGCATCCGAATGCTTCTTGGCCACGGGGCCGATGGTCTTCCATTCCTTCTGGAGTTTGGTCAGCTCGTCGGCTGTGACCTTCCAGTCGGTGCTGTCTTTCAAGGCCTCGGCTTTCTCGCACAGGGCACGTTTCTTCTCCAGATTCTCGTTCATGCCTTCTTTCATGGACTTGAAGAATTCGGCTTTTTTCTGGAAGAAGCTGTCGCATGCCTTGCGGAAGCGTTCGAATATCTTCACATTCATTTTCTGCGGTGCAAAGCCGATGGTTTTCCATTTGTTTTGCAGGGCAATGATTTCCTGAGTCTTGTTTTCCCAGGCCGTGAAGCTGGTCAGTTCGTTATAGTCGATGGCCTCTATGATTTCGCAGATGACGGTTTTCTGGTCCAGGTTATGCTGTTCGGCTTCCTTCAACGCCTCGAAATGCTGCTGGTGGCGGCGGTTGACGTTGGTTGAGGCTGCCTTGAACCGCGCCCAGATTTCTTCGCGCAACTCCTTGGCTACAGGACCTGTGTCGCGGAATTCCTGGTGCAGCTTCTGCAACTGGTGGAAGGCAGACACCACGTCCGGTTCATCGGCCAGCTTTTCGGCCGCTTCGCAGAGGCGGGTCTTGATTTCGAGATTCTTCTTGAAGTCATATTCGCGGAATTCATTGTTCAGCTTCAGCAGGTCGTAGAACTTCTCCACGTAGAGCTGGTAGTTCTTCCACAGTTCGTTGACTTTGGCCTGCGGCACCAGTTTCACGTCGTTCCATTGCTGTTGCAGCTTCTTGAACTCGGTGTACGACTTGTTGGCATCGTCGGGCGATTCCACCAGTTCCTTCAGTTCTTCGATGATGGAGAGCTTGATTTGCAGGTTCATTTCCTTTTGCTTCTCCAGTTCGGCGTTGGCAGCACCTCTCTTTTCCTTGATGACGGACATGATTTGCTTGAAGTCTTCTTCCAGGGCATCGGACTGTGGCACGAAGTCTTCCGGGTTTCCTCCGTTTTCGACGAATTGTTTTCTGGCAGCTTCAACCTCTGCGCTGTGCAGTTTGTAGAAGGCTTGCTTCAACCCGTCTATTTCTGTTTTGGTCGTGTTCTCCACGTCCGTGGCAATGGCTTTCAGCCTGGCCAGGATTTCTTCCTTGCTCAGCCTCTGTGTCGTCTCTACCGGCTTTTCGGGTGTGGGTTCTTCAGCAGGAGTCTCTGTGGCGGCCGGCTGTTCGGAAACCTCTGCTGCTGTCTTTTCTTCTTCTAATTCCACCGGCTTTTCGGGGAGATTAGTGTCATGAGTGTCCGTCATTGTATTTACTTTTTAGAAACGGGATTCCCCGTTTGGGTTACATTAGGTTACAAATTAATGAAATAAAAAGATTACTTCATACTTTTTTGCTTCTTTTTTTACGTATCAGTCCTTTTTTTTCTCTGGAGCGGCCTTGCCCGGGCGGTTATTCCTGCCTTACGATGCCAGCAGCACGGTAATGCCCATGTAAAGCATCATGCCGATGATGTCGTTGGTGATGGAGATGAACGGGCCGGTGGCGATGGCGGGGTCTACCTTCAGTTTCTCCAGCGTCATGGGCACCAGGGTGCCGAAGATGGAGGCGAACATGACCACGGCGAACAGGCTGATGGATACGGAGTAGGTCACGGTGGCCGTGGCACCGAAGCGGATGAAGTTGTAGATGTAGACCAGCAGGGAGATGATGGTGGCGTTGATGCTGGCCACCACGGCTTCCTTGGCTACCTGCTTCAGCGTGTCCTTGGCGTCCAGCGAACTGTTGGCCAGGCCCTGCACGATGATGGCCGATGACTGGGTGCCCACGTTACCGCCCGTACCGCCGATGAGGGGAATGTAGAGCGCCATTTCGGGATGGGCGGCAAAGGTGGCGTCGAAGTTGCCCAATATCATGGAGTTGCCGATGCCGCCCAGCATGCCGATGAGCAGCCAGGGCAGGCGGGCACTGGTCTGACGCACCAGGTTGTCGTCCGTCTCCACGTCTTGCGAGAGACCCGATGCCAACTGGTAGTCGCGCTCCGATTGCTCGCGAACCTCGTCCATCACGTCATCTACGGTGATTTGTCCCACCAGGCGGCCAATGCTGTCCACAACGGGCACGGCCACCAGGTCGTATTTCTCGATAATCTGTACCACTTCGTCAATGGGGGTATCTACGTGTACGGAGATGGGATCCTTTTTCATCACGTGCTTCACCTTTGACACGGAGGGCGAGGTAATCATCTTCTTCAGAGGGAAAACGCCTTGCAGGCGTTCGTCGTCGTCGATGACGTAGACGTAGTAGATTTCGTCCAGCTGTTCGGCCTGCATGCGCATCTCCTTGAGGCACTCGGGCATACTCCAGTTCTCGTTCACGGTTACCATTTCCGTACCCATCAGACCGCCGGCGGTGTCCTCGTCATACTTCAACAAGTCTACGATGTCGCCTGCCTGCTCAATGTCTTCGATGTGTGAGAGCACCTCTTCCTGTTTGTCTTCGTCCAGTTCGCGCATCAGGTCTACGGCGTCGTCGGTGTCCATGTAGTCCACGAACTTCTTGGCGATGGTTTCCGAGGGGAGCAGTTCGAGGAACTCCTTACGGACGTCCTCGTCCATTTCGACCAGTACGTCGGCTGCCGTCTCGTTGTCGAGGAGGCGGTAAACGAAGCGGGCGTCCTCCGGGTCGAGGTCGTTGCAAAGCTCGGCAATGTCGGCCGGATGCAGGCCGGTCAGGAGTGCCTTGACATTCTGTGTGTCTTTCTGCTCGATAAAGCCTTTGACTTTGTCAATATATTCTTCGTCTATTTCCATTTTGATAGTGGTTAGTGGCGTAGTTAGCGGTTGACGGTGAGTGATCAGTGGTTAGTGGTTGGCGGTGAGTGGTTAGTGGCAATCCGGAAAGAATGCTAACCGCTGACCACTAACCACTGACCGCTCACACTATCCGTTCACCGTCAAATGCTCTTTCACCCGGTTGGTCAGTTCTATAAATTCCTGTACGGACAGCTGTTCGGGACGGCGGTCGAAGAGGGCATCCTGCGTCAGGGGGCAGTCTTTGCCCAGCAGGGGCTTGATGGAGTTGCGCAGCGTCTTGCGGCGCTGGTTGAAGGTGGTTTTCACCACCTGCTTGAACAGCTGCTCGTCGCATCCCAGGTCCTGCGTGCCGTTGCGTGTCATGCGGATGACGGCGCTCTTTACCTTGGGGGGCGGATTGAACACGTGCTCACTGACCGTGAACAGGTACTCCACCCTGTACCATGCCTGTATCAGCACGCTCAGGATGCCGTAGGTCTTGCTGCCCGGTCCGGCGGCTATGCGTTCGGCCACTTCCTTCTGTATCATGCCTGTACAGCAGGGAATCAGTTCCTTGTTGTCCAGCATCTTGAAGAAGATTTGGCTGGAGATGTTATAGGGATAGTTGCCCGTCAGCACAAAGGGCTGCCCGTCGAACAGACGTGTCAGGTTCATCTTCAGGAAGTCGTCCTCTATGATGTTCTCTTCCAGTTGGGGGTAGGCTTCACGCAGATAGGCCACCGACTCGTAGTCCACCTCCACCACCTTCAGCGGTCGTCCCTTAGGCAGCAGGAACTGGGTGAGCACGCCCATGCCGGGCCCCACCTCCAGTACGGGCAGGTTGGGGCAGGCGTCTATGGTGTCGGCTATGTCCTGTGCCACCTTCAGGTCCTTCAGGAAATGCTGGCCGAGAAACTTTTTAGGCTTTACTAATCTCATGTATCAAGTTAATTATTACTTTTGCAGTTCACAAAGGTAGCTCTTTTTCATGAAGAATGAAGAAGGAGGTATGAGAATTTTTCTGCCCGAGCCCGTGCCGGCGAAAGTATAATTGTTTTATAGTGCGTATGAACAAACCGGTTAAGAAATCCCTACAAGTTGTACTGTCCCTGCTGTTGGGCGGCTTCGTCCTCTTTTGGGTCTACCGGGATTTCGACTTTCAGCGGGTCACGAGGGTGCTTCTGCACGAGACGAACTGGTGGTGGATGTCGTTCTCGCTCTTCTTCGGCGTCATGAGCCACGTCTTTCGCGGCTGGCGCTGGAAGCAGACGCTGGAGCCTCTGGGCGTGCGTCCCCATGCTTCGGACTGCGTGGATGCCATCTTTGTCTCCTACGCGGCCAGTCTGGTAGTGCCCCGTGTGGGCGAGGTGTCGCGCTGCGGCGTGCTGGCCCGCTACGACAACGTGCCTTTTGCCAAGTCGCTGGGTACGGTGGTCACCGAGCGGCTGATAGACACGCTCTGCATCGTGCTGATAACGGGTCTCACCTTCCTGTTGCAGATGCCTGTCTTCCTGACCTTTTTCGAGGAGACGGGCACCAAGATTCCCTCCCTGGTGCATCTGCTCACTTCGCCCTGGTTCTATGTGGTGCTGTTCAGCGCGGCGGGCGTGCTGGCGCTGCTCTACTATCTGCTGCGCATGCTTGCCTTCTTCGAGAAGGTGAAGGGGGTGGTGCTGAATGTGTGGGAAGGCATCCTTTCGCTCCGCTCTGTCAGCAATGTCCCCCTGTTCGTGGTCTACACCCTGCTGATATGGGCCTGCTACTTCTTCCACTTCTACCTGACTTTCTACTGTTTCTCCTTTACGGCCCATCTGGGTGTCCTGGCCGGACTGGTGATGTTTGTAGGCGGCACGTTTGCCGTCATCGTTCCCACGCCCAACGGTGCGGGGCCGTGGCACTTTGCCGTTATCACCATGATGATGCTCTACGGCGTCAGCGCTGCCGATGCAGGCATCTTTGCCCTCATTGTGCATGGCATCCAGACGCTGCTTGTCATCGTCCTGGGACTGTGGGGCTGGCTGCACCTGATGATGGGGCGGCGGCACAAGGGTTGAGGAGGATTCCTGAGTTCGGATTTCAGGTTTCAGATTTGAGATTTCATATTTCGGTTTTGGGAGGACGGCTTCTGCGTTTGGAGCGGAAGGCCGGCCGCTGCCCGCATCGGATGCCCTCCTTCCCGGCAGTTTCGTGAGATTCCGCCTGTCCCGTACCAAAACGTAAGCATATCGGGGCCGCTTCGTCGGTGAGGAGCGGGGAAATGCCCTCTTAAAGCGAAAAAACAGCCTTGCGGATGTTTTTTCTTGAAATATAATTTTATCTTTGCGAAAACTAATTTCTATACTATATTATATATATGATGAGCGATATTTTGCAACTGGCTCCACAGAACGTGTGGAAGCATTTCCATTCACTTACGCAGATTCCCCGTCCCTCGGGACACATGGAGAAAGTGACCGAGTTCCTCGTTGGCTTCGGTAAGGGCCTGGGACTTGAAACCTTTGTAGACGACGCCGGCAATGTCATTATCCGCAAACCCGCCACGCCGGGCATGGAGAACCGCAAGGGCGTCATCCTGCAGGCACACATGGACATGGTGCCCCAGAAGAACAACGACACGGTGCACGACTTCACCAAAGACCCCATCGAAACCTACGTGGACGGCGACTGGGTGAAGGCACGCGGCACGACGCTGGGAGCCGACAACGGCCTGGGTGTGGCTGCCGCCATGGCGGTGCTGGAGGCTGCCGACCTGAAACACGGACCGCTGGAGGTATTGATTACCAAGGACGAAGAGACGGGCATGTACGGTGCCTTCGGACTGAAGCCGGGCACCCTGCAAGGCGAAATCCTGCTGAACCTCGACTCCGAGGACGAGGGCGAGCTCTACATAGGCTGTGCGGGCGGCATAGACATCACCGCCACCCTGGAGTATAAGGAAGAGGCGCCCGCCGAGGGATTCGTGGCCCGCAAGCTGACGTTGAAGGGACTGCGCGGCGGACACTCGGGACTGGAAATCAACCAGGGACGAGGCAACGCCAACAAGTTGCTGGCACGCGTGGTTCACGACCTGCTCATCGAGTTCGACTGTCAGCTGGCCTCCTTCGAGGGCGGCAACATGCGCAACGCCATTCCCCGCGAGGCCCATGCCGTGCTTCTGTTCAACCCCGAAGACATGGACGGGCTGGACGAATACATCCACGAATACGAGGCACAGATTGCTTCCGAATATGCCACCATCGAGAGCGGCATCAGCCTGAAGCTGGAAGAGACGGCCCTGCCCGCCGCTGTGGTGCCCGAAGAGATACAGGACAACATGGTCAGCGTGCTCATGGCCTGCCAGGACGGCGTGATGCGCATGATTCCCACCGTCCCCGACACCGTAGAGACCTCGTCCAACCTGGCCATTGTCATCCTTGCCGGCGGCAAGGCCGAGGTGCGCATCCTGGCCCGCAGCTCGTGCGACACGATGAAGGACTTCCTGGCCGACAGCCTCAGCGCCTGCTTCTCCATGGCCGGCATGAAGGTGGAGCTGAGCGGAGCCTACTCCGGCTGGCAGCCCAACGTCGACTCGCCCATCCTCCACGCCATGAAGCGCTCCTACCAGCAGCAGTTCGGTGCCGAGCCCGCCGTCAAGGTGATACACGCCGGCCTGGAGTGTGGCATCATCGGTGCCGTCTACAAGGATTTGGACATGATTTCCTTCGGACCCACCCTGCGTTCGCCCCATTCGCCGGACGAACGCGCCTATATCCCCTCCGTCAGCAAGTTCTACGACTTCCTGGTGGCCACGCTGGAGCAGACTCCGGTGAAGTGACGGCCCGGCGGCCGGCGCATCGGCCTCCTGCGGGCTTCTGAGGGGCTTTCCTGAAACGCAGACGGACACAGATTTACGCAGATTCTCCCAATCCTTGCGCAAATCTGTGTCCGTTTGCGTTTATTTTTCCCATTTTGGCAGACGTTTTCTGCCAGATTGTCACCTGTCATGTCAGAACTGCGCTTCTTTCCCCTCTGAATCGCCGCTTTCCCCGCCGGCTGCCCCTCATTTCTTGATGCAGGTCAAGAAATGTGTTATAAAACATGTTTTTTGACCTAAAATGGCTCCCTGTTTAGAACAAAGGCCCTATTTTTGTGTTGTATAACATGAATCCGAGGGGATTCAACAGGATAACAAACTTAATTTAGGAGGATAACAAAATGAAAATGTTAAAGAAGATCATGAAGCATTTGGGTAAGACCAATGCTGATGTTTGGGGTTGCTCCATGCTTAGCATGCATACCCTCTGAGAAAAAAGCAAATGAAACGAGTAAAAAGGTTAGTTTTTAGGTAACAGTAAATTGAGAAGATTATGAAAAAGAGCAAGGTACTTGATACGGTAAAACGCATTCTGGCCGAAGTAGGCCGGAACGAAATGCTGAAAATGGGCTACATGGTCCAGGACTAAGCATAAGGAGAAAAGTTTAGGAATTTTCAAGTTCCGCCCTTCGCCTTTTGTCCGCACCACGTGGACGGCGGCGGAACCTGATTCAGGTATTAGTTTAAGATTTAAGGTTATGAAAAAGAAGATTGTTAACTCGGTGAAGTCCATTCTTGTCATGGCCGCTAAGAATTGGATGGAATCCATGCGTTACTACAGCCTGCAGATGTAAGCACACTGGCTGAACGCAAAATCCGTGGAGAGGGTGTATCCGTACAAAGGGTGCATCCTCTCTCTTTTTCTGCCGCTGCCCTGCGTTCCCGGCGGCTGGGCGGGCAGTCCGTCCGCCCGCAGGGAGGTGTCTCCGTGCCCTCTTTCTCCCGTTCTTTTCCGCTCCGACTGTAAAAAGATTTCGCAATCCGTCATTGCTTCTGCGGAGCACTTGTAACTGCTTGGATATAAACCTGTTAGAAACCGTCCGGTCTCCCTATACGACAGAGGCCCCCTCTCTATACGACAGAGGGTGCCTCTCTATACGACTGAGGTACCCTCTGTATACGACTGAGGCTGCCTCTGTCGCGTATGGTTATGGATTTGTATGGATATTTAACCGTCTACCCTCCTGTTTTCATCGGGGCGGACGGACGGGCAGTGGCCTGCCTTCCCGGTTAAACGGTGATGGACAGGGAACTGATGCGCTCACCCACTTCTTTGAGGGCGCGGTTGAAGAGGTCGGCTTCTTCGCGGTTGAGCTTGTAGACCTTGCCGCGCACCTTGTAGCCGTTGATGCGCTGGTATAGCCACGAGGCACTCTTGCCGAAGTAGTGTCGGGCTATGTAGGACATGGGTATCAGCTTGTAGCTGTCATCGTCTATCTGGCGGCGGATGGCGTCAATGTCCCTGTGCACTTCGTCCATACCCTCGCTCCACCAGCCGGCGGCCAGGGCTTTCTCTTCGTCGCTGAGCGGGCGGCTTTCCAGCTCTTTCATCAAGTCTTCCAGCCGTTTGCGCTCTTCGGCATCTGCCGAACCCATCAGGGGCTTCATTTCTTTCAGGATGTCTTCAATTTTTCTCATCATTCGGTAGGGTTTGTAGGGTTGTCCTTGTCGGGCATCCGCTGTTGTTTAAGCAATTTGGACAAATCGTCCAGCATCAGGTTGACCTGCCTTTCTTTTTCTTCCGGGCTGATACCCAAGTAGGGCGCCACCCTTTCATAGTCGGCAAGTTTCTGTTTGACTCTTTCTATCTCTTTATTCAGTTCTTCGTTTTTCATCGTTGGTGGTGATGGTGATTCCCATGGAAGTCCGTTTCCTGCCTGTAAAGATACGTACTATTTTTATTATGTGCAAGGGGATCGTGCGGTTTTCTTTCCGAAACGGAGCCGGGCGTCTTGCCGGCATGTGCCGGAGGGCGTTCCTTGCCTGTATGGACTGCTTCCCCTTTGCTTTTAGCCTTATTTCTACCCGTTTGCAAGTTTTTTTAGGGCAAAATCTACATTCGTTTAGACTTTATTTCTTTTCTTTGTTCTTACGATTCGTGTGTCGCGGTTTTTTGCATCTGCCGTCGTCTGTCGGTGCTGTTGCAGGCTGTGCCATGCGGCGAGGCGGAGAGAGTCGGGGAGGGGGAGCATGGCCCGCAAAGGTTGCGGCCGGAACATGAACTTGAAAAAACACTTGAAAAAACGGAGGGATTATGAATAGAGCATGGAAATTTGGAAGTGTGCTGCTGGTACTGGCAGTTTGGTTGGGCATACCCGCGCTACGGGCACAGTCGTATGCCAAGTTGTGGAAACAAGTGGAACAGGCACAGCAGAAGAATCTGCCGCAGACCGTGGTGAAGCTGACCGACGAGATTTACCGCAAGGCCCTGGAGGAGAAGAACTCGCCCCAGTTGCTGAAAGCCTACCTCAGCCGCGAGGCTTACAAGCAACGGCTGACGCCTGACAGCCTCTACGCCAGCCTGCAATACATGGAGCGCTGGGTGGCTGCCGAAACGCGGCCGGTGGACAAGGCCATCCTGCACTCGCTGTTGGCCGATGAACTGGCTGGGTAATGCCCACGAACTGGCCGGACGCACCGCGCTGGCCGAGGACGAGGCACCTGCCGACATCCGTGTCTGGACGGGAGCGCAGTTCGTTGACCGCGTGATGCTTCACAGCCGGGCCTCGCTGCAGGATGTGGAACGGCTGCTGGACACGTCCACGGCCGATTACAAGCCCTTCATCGAGCAGGGCGACGCCAGCGCCTACTACGGTCACGACCTTTACCACCTGCTGGCCAAGCGGGCGGTAATGGCACTCATCTGTTTGGACGGCGCCGATGCCGACTCGCTGTTGCAGGCCGGTGTGGAGGGCATCTACCGGCAGATGATGGACACATACGCCCGGCGTGACGACCGCCGCGACGCCCTGCTGCTCTGCACCCTCGACTACTGGAAGTGGAAGAGCAGCTGGTCGGGCGGACAAGAGCAGGAAGCCTGCCTGCGTGCGCTCGACGAACTGATGGAGCGCTTCGCCGACCTTCCCCTGTGTGCCGAGGCTTACTTGCGCAAGGCGCAGTGGATGAGGACCGGGGGCGAGGGACGCAGCGTGGCCGAGGCCATCCGCCTCTGCGACGAGGCCATCCGCCGCTATCCTTCCTACAGCCGCATCGGCAACCTGAAGCAGCTCCGTGCCGAGCTGCTCCGTCCGCAGGTCAACCTCTCGGCCACGGCCACTGCCTATCCCGGCGACAGCCTCTCCTTCAGCGTCCGTTATCGCACGGTGCAGGATCCCGTCACCGTCAACCTCTATGCCACCTCTCTGGACACCTATCGGAGCAATCTGAACCTCAATTCGGACAAGGAGTTCCGCCGTTGCAGCCCGCGCCGCGTCTATACGGCCACCCACGTACTGACGCCCCTGCCCGGCGTGGGTAAGGCGGAGGCCGACGTACCCTACCTGCCCAGCGACACCACGCTGCTGCTGCCCGTCCCCAGCGAGCCGGGCCTCTATGTCGTGGAAGTGGCGCCCCGGGGCAAGAACGTGCGCATCGTCCGCGGCCTGCTGTCGGTGACGCGCCTGCGGGTATTGACCCTCGACCTGGGCGACGGCCGTACCGAAGTGCTGACGCTGGACGGCCGCAGCGGGCATCCCGTCCCGCAGGTCACCGTGGACTTCTATTCCGGCACAGACCTCACTCAGGCCCGGAAACTCTCTACGGTCGTGACCGGAGCCGACGGCCGTACCCTTGTGGCCTGGGACAAGGCCATCCGCTGCTACGTGGCCTGCAAGGACGACGACAAGTCCATGATACCGCAAAATTTCTACCAGAATAAGGGCACCCGCGAAGCCGACGCCACCCGCTACGGCCTGCTGCTGCTCACCGACCGCAGCATCTACCGCCCGGGACAGACGGTCTGCCTGAAAGGCGTGGTCTACCGCCAGGAGACCGACCAGGCGCAGGCGCTGGAGGGCGAACGTTTCGACCTGGAACTGCTCGACGCCAACGGCAAGCAGGTCAGCACGCAGCAGGTCAGCACGGGCGATTTCGGCTCGTTTGTGGCAGAGTTTGCCCTGCCTTCGGCCTGTCTCAACGGCGACTTCTCCATCAGTGCCCGCGGCAAGGCGGAGTCCAGTGTCAGTTTCCGGGTGGAAGAATACAAGCGTCCTACGTTTGAAATCACCTTCAATCCCGTCACCGCGCCCTATTGCCTGGGCGAGACCGTCACCCTCGGCGGGCAGGTCCGGTCCTTCAGCGGGGCTACGGTGCAACAGATGCCGCTGGCCTACCGGGTGACGCGCTCCATGCCTTACCGCTTCGGGGCCGGCCGGACACTCCTGGCCGACACTGTGCAGCTGGATGCCGACGGACGCTTCTCCTTCAGCCTGGAGCTGGAGAGCGAAGAGGCGCTGGAGGCGCAGGGCTACGGCCTGTACGGGAGTGTGACCTACGAAGTGGAGGCGTCCGTCACCGACGAGGCCGGCGAGACGCAGACCGCTACCTTCAGCCTCACGGCCGGCGAGGAGGCCTTTGATTTGTATATCGACCTCCCCTCGCTGTTCTGCAAGGAAGATACCGTGCAGTGGGGCATCAGCGCCTTCAACGGGCAGCAGGTGCGGCAGCGGCTGGAGATTGACTGGCGCATAGACCCGGAGGAGGGCCGCGCGGCCGACGGCAAGCCCGTGCTCAGCGGCCGTTGTCTGGCCGGCGTGCAGCATCCGCTGTCCGTCTGGGCCGGGGTTCCTTCGGGCAGCTACCGCCTGACCGCCACCGCCACCGACTCCCTGGGCCACCGGGTGGAGGAAAGCACCGTGTTCACCCTCTTCTCCAAGGCCGACCGCCGTCCGCCCATCCCCCTGCCGATATTCTATTATGACGGGCAGCTGGAGGTAGGCGTGGGCCAGAAGGCCTCCTTCTACCTGGGCACTTCGCTGCAGGACGCCTACGTGCTGATGGACATCTTTGCCGGCGGCAAGCGGGTGGAGAGCCGCGTGCTGCAGCTGACAGATACATTGATGTGTATGGAGATTCCCTATCTGGAAAGCTACGGGGAGTCGGCCAGCATCTTGTTCAATACCGTGCGCGACGGCAAGTTGTACAGCCAGCAGGCCTATCTCAAGAAGAAGGCGCCCGACACCCGCCTCCACCTGCGTTGGGAGGTCTTCCGTGACCGCCTGCTGCCGGGTCAGCAGGAAGAGTGGCGGATGGTGGTCAGCACGCCCGACGGGCAGCCTGCCGCCGCCGAGGTGCTGGCGCTGATGTACGACGCCTCGCTCGACAAGCTCTACCGCAACCAGCCCTGGTGGGGTGTCCTCTTCAACCGCCGCACAGACTGGTACTATGCCCGCCTGAACAACGGCGGCAGCCTCTACCTGTCTCCCTACTTCACCGTCCCCGACTGGAAGGTGCCCGGCTGGGACTACGACCGCTTCAGCACTCCTTCGATGGGGAGTGGCGCCGAGGGCGGGGTGTTCTTCATGACCGGGAACGACGTGGTTGTGCGGGGCTACTCCATGTCCTCCAACGCGGTGCTGGCCGGCAACCTGAAGCGGGCGGCCGTGGCAAACGGCTTTGAACTGAACGAGACGGTTGTGGTGAATGACGCCGACGTAAGCGATCTCGTGTTCGAGGAGGAGATGGCACTCTCCTCCGAACTGCACGAGGATGTTCCGCAGGCTGCCCAACCGGACGGGGCCGACCTTCGCACCAACTTTGCCGAGACCGCCTTCTTCTATCCGCAGCTCCGCACCAACGAGCGGGGCGAGGTGGTGCTGGCCTTTACGGCGCCCCAGAGCCTGACGCGCTGGAATGTACGCGGCTATGCGCATACCCGCGGGATGCGCACCGGCACGCTGGAGGCACAGGCGGTGACGGCCAAGGAGTTCATGCTCCGTCCCAACCTGCCGCGCTTTGTCCGGGTGGGCGACCTCACCGGCATCTCGGCCACCGTCTCCAACCTGACCGGACGTACGGTCAGCGGGAAGGTGAAGCTGGAAGTCTTCGACCCCGCTACCGAGAAAGTACTGCTTACCCGCCGGGAGAAGTTCCGGGCTGAGGCCGGGCGCAATGCCGCCGTCAGCTTCAGCTTCGAGGCCGACGGACGCTACAGCCTGCTGGGTGTGCGCCTGGTGGCCGACGG
Organism: uncultured Bacteroides sp.; assembly: GCF_949298305.1. Classification (GTDB taxonomy): domain Bacteria; phylum Bacteroidota; class Bacteroidia; order Bacteroidales; family Bacteroidaceae; genus Bacteroides. The sequence continues at coordinate 13,909 of NZ_CASFWU010000013.1, forward strand.
AGGCAGTTTCAGCGACGGCGAGCAGCACCTGCTGCCCGTGCTCAGCAACGAGGAATACATCGTCGAGACTCTCCCGCTCAACGTTCAGGGCGGTGAGACCCGTGTGTTCCCGCTGGACAGTCTGTTCAACGCCGACAGCCGCACGGCCACCGGACGCCGGCTGACCGTAGAGTTCACCGCCAATCCGGCCTGGCTGGCCGTACAGGCGTTGCCTTCGTTCAGCCTGCCCACGGAGGAAAATGCCGTATCGTGGGCCACGGCCTACTATGCCAACGAACTGGCAGCCTACATCCTCCGCACGCAGCCCCGCATCAAGGCGGTGTTCGACGCCTGGCAGGCTTCGGGCACGTCTGAACAGACGCTTCTCAGCCGCCTGGAGCAGAATCAGGAGCTGAAGAACATCCTGCTCAACGAATCGCCTTGGGTCATGGAGGCTACGGACGAGACTGAACAGATGCGCCGCCTCGGCCTGCTCTTCGACCTCAACCGTCAGCAGAACAACCGCTTTGCCGCCCTCTCCCGCCTGAAGGAGTTGCAGGGCGAGGACGGTGCCTGGGGCTGGTACGAAGGCATGTCGGGCAGTACATCTCTCACCACTTACATCACCGGCATGTTGGTGCGCCTTTCCGTCCTGACGGGTACGCCGCTGGAGGGCGACGCCTTGCAGATGAAGCGGAAGGCGTTTGCCTGCCTGCACAAGGAAGCCCGCGAAGCATACCTGCGCCTGAAGAAGGACGGGCTCAAGGACTACCGCCTCTCCGACGACATCCTCAACTACCTCTACCTGTTGGCGCTGGACGCCGATGAACAACCCTCGGCCGACAAGGAGGCCTACCGTTACTTCCTCTCCTGCGTGCCCTCCCTGCTGGACGAGTCCTGGATGCAGCGTCAGGCCAGAGCAGCCGTCATCCTGCTGGCTGCCGGACGCAAGGCCGAGGCGGCCGAGTTCGGGGCTTCGATGAAGGAGCATCTGATACGCGAGGATGAGGTGGGGGCACACTTCGCCTTCAACGACGGTCTCTACAGCCTGAACATGCAGCCTGTTTCCACTCACGTGGCGGTGATGGAGGCCCTGACCCGTCTGGGCGGAAACAAGGACCTGGTGGACGACATGAAGCGTTGGCTCCTGAAGCAGAAGCAGACCACCGCCTGGAATTCGCCCGTCACCACGGCCGATGCCGTCTATGCCCTCCTGGCCGACGGCACTGCACTCGAGTCGCGGGGCGACGTGCGCATCACGCTGGGAAAGACCGTCGTCGAGACCGCATCCGACACCGCCGGTACTCCTGCATGGCAGGGCCTGGGTTACGTGAAGCAGACCTTTACGCAGGGCGATGCCGCCCTCAAGGCCGGACAGGTGAAGGTGGAGAAGCGCGACGAAGGCATGGCCTGGGGAGCCGTCTATGCCCAATACTTCACTCCGATGTCCGATGTACGCGGGCAGGCGGGTGCGTTGGGTGTGGAGAAGCAGCTCTACCTGGAGGCTGTGGATGCCTCCGGCCGCAAGTCCCTGAAACCGCTCGATGCCGCCACGGCCCCCAGGGTGGGGGATAAGGTGGTCATCCGCCTCGTCTTGCGCCTGGACCGCGCCATGGACTTCCTCCAGCTCAAGGATAGCCGCGCCGCCTGCCTCGAACCGACGTCCGCCCTCTCCGGCTATCGTTGGTACAACGGCTACGGTGCCTACACCGACATCAAGGATGCCTCCACCCGCTTCTACTTCGACCACCTGGACAAGGGCACCTACGTGCTGGAATACGCCTGCCGCATTGCCCGTTCCGGACGGTACGAACCGGGCATAGCCATCCTCCAAAGTGCCTACGCCCCCGAATTTGCCTCCCACTCCGCAGCGCTGGAGCAGTTGGTGATTGAGTAGGGAAACGGCCGACAAGGAATGTCACCTCATCAATGCCGTCCCTCCGGAATGTTGGCCGGAGGAACGGCATTGTTGCGTAAGTGCTTTTCCCAAAGAGGCTCGGAGGCAAGGTCAAAGAGGCTCGGAGGCAAGATCAAAGAGGCTCGGAGGTGATGCCAAAGAGGCTCGGAGGGACGGGCAGGGTTTACGGCAAGTAATGCAAATCTTACCTAAAAAGCCGGCCTTTGTCTTTTTCTTCTATATGAATTTTGTACATTTGCAAACCTTTCTTGCATGCGATGACTCGCAGAAATATGATAATAGGCATAATGACCATAGACATGAAACGAACAGTAAGCATATTTACATTGCTCGTCTGCCTGCTGGGTGGCGTGGCGGCACAGCCGCGCTTCACGTCGAACACCAGCCAGTACAGCCTGGGGCAGATAGAGTGGAAACATCCGGTGAACGTGGAGTACACCGTCACCAATACAGGTACCGACCCGCTGGTGCTGACCGAGGTGGAGCCGGACTGTGCCTGCACCGTGGCGCAGTGGACGCAGACGCCCATTGCCCCCGGAGCGAAAGGCACCATCAACGTCACCTTCGATGCCGAGGCGTTGGGACATTTCCAGAAATCAGTAGCCGTCTACAACAATGCGGAGCCTCACCTGGTTTACCTGAACTTCAGTGGTGAAGTGGTGCGGGAAATCAAAGATTATACGAAGACACATCCTTACCAGATAGGGCAGATACGTATTGACAGGGATGAGCTGGCCTTCCCCGATGTATGCCGGGGCGAGCGTCCTGTGCTGCATGTGGGGGTTGTGAATCTGTCAGACCGTCCGTATGAACCGGTGCTGATGCACCTGCCTCCCTACATCGACATGGAGGTGAAGCCCGCTGTGCTGCAGCAAGGCGAGAAGGGTGTCATCACCCTGACCCTGAATACGGAGCGGCTCACCGACCTGGGACTGACGCAGGCCTCGGTCTACCTGTCGCGCTTTGCCGGCGACAAGGTGAGCGAGGAAAGTGAATTGCCGGTATCGGCCGTCCTGCTGCCCGACTTCTCCAACCTGACCGAGACGGAGAAGCTGAATGTTCCCTCTGTCCAGCTCTCGTCCAATGCCTTGGACTTCAGCACGGTGCTGGCCAAGAAACGGAAAGCCAAAGCCGACATTACACTGACCAACAACGGCCGCTCGCCGCTGATTATCAGCAAACTGCAAGTGTTCCATCCCGCGGTGGGCGTCAGCTTGAAGAAGGCCATGCTGCAGCCCGGCGAGTCTACCCGCCTGCGTGTGACGATAGTGAAGAAGAGCATCGGCAAGCACCGCCGCCACCTGCGTCTGCTGATGATAACCAACGACCCGATGCATCCCAAAGTAGAAATTAACATTAAAGCGAAATAACCATGGAACATCCCGAGAATTGTGCCGAGTACAAGGGCCTGACCGTGAATGCCGGCATCGAACAGCCCGCTTCCGTGAACCCCTATCTGAAGAACCGTCCGCGCCACAAGAAGCGCGAACTCTCTGTGGCCGACTATGTGGACGGCATTGTGAAAGGTGAAACAACCATATTGAGCCAGGCCGTGACCCTGGTGGAGAGCCTGAAGCCCGAACACCAGGCAGTGGCGCAGGAAGTCATCGAGAAATGCCTGCCCTATGCCGGGAGTTCCATCCGTGTGGGCATCAGCGGTGTGCCGGGAGCCGGCAAGAGTACGTCCATCGATGTCTTCGGACTGCACGTGCTGGAGCAGTACGGCGGCAAGCTGGCCGTGCTGGCCATCGACCCCAGCAGCGAGCGCAGCAAGGGCAGCATCCTGGGCGACAAGACCCGCATGGAGAAACTCTCCGTACATCCCAAGTCGTTCATCCGTCCCAGCCCGTCGGCCGGGTCGCTGGGCGGTGTGGCCCGCAAGACGCGTGAGACCATCATCCTCTGCGAAGCCGCCGGCTACGACAAGATATTCGTTGAGACCGTGGGCGTGGGCCAGAGCGAGACCGCCGTACACTCGATGGTGGACTTCTTCCTGCTCATCCAGTTGGCCGGCACGGGCGACGAGCTGCAGGGCATCAAGCGCGGCATCATGGAGATGGCCGACGGCATTGTCATCAACAAGGCCGACGGCGACAACCTGGAGCGCGCCAAGCTGGCTGCCACCCAGTTCCGCAACGCGCTCCACCTCTTTCCGGCCCCCGAGAGCGGATGGACACCGCAGGTGCTCACCTACTCAGGCTTCTACAACCTGGGCGTGAAGGAGATTTGGGACATGGTGTACAAGTACATGGACTTTGTGAAGGAGAACGGTTACTTTGAGTACCGCCGCAACGAGCAGAGCAAGTACTGGATGTACGAGAGCATCAACGAGCAGTTGCGCGACAGCTTCTACCACAACCCGAAGATAGAGGCCATGCTGGGCGAGCGCGAGCAGCAGGTGCTGCAGGGCAACCTGACCTCGTTTGTGGCCGCCAAATCGCTGCTGGACACCTACTTTGAGGACATGAAGCGCTGAGGCGCGATTTTAGAATCCTGCCACGAAGTCGTCGAAGCTGATGTCGGTGACTCCTATCTTTTCTTTCAGCCGCATCTTTTTGCGCGATATGCTTCCCTTGGCTATGTGGTAGATTTCTGCCAGTATGGCCAGGGGAAGTTCCATTTTGACCAGGCAGCAGAAGTCGGTCTCCTCTTCGTTCAGTTGCGGGTAGGCTTCCTTCAGGCGGCGGGTGAAGCCGTCGAAGCAGGCGTCGGTGTTGTTGCGCAGGGTCTGCCAGTCCTCGGGTGTGAGGTGCAGCGCGCCCGTCCGGTTGCGGCTGCGCATCAGCAGGGGGATGGTGATTTCGTTCAGCTGCTTGAAGTACTCCAGCCGTTGGGTCAGTTGGGCGTTCTCCAGCTGCTCCTTCGCCTCCTGTTCGCGCAGGTAGCGAATCTCCATTTCCTGCTGCGAGAGCCGGGCCTGCATCAGGTCGCGGTTGAGCCGTGCCTGCCGGCGGCGGGTGTAGATGTAGTAGGCTCCCCACAGGATGACGAGCAGGCCGACCGCCGCCGCCAGACGGTACACCTGGAGCATCCGGCGTGTCAGTTGGTGTTCGCTTTCCTCAATCTGCTGTTTCTGTTTTCGGTACTCGCGTATGGCGTTGATTTTGTCCAGCAGTTCGGCCTTCTTGTCATCGTCCAGCGAGTCGCGGTAGCGTACGTGTTCGCGCAGGAACTCGAGGGAAGTTTCCAGCCGTCCTTGGTGATACAAGGCTTCGGCCATGTAGCGGTAGGCGTCGGTCTTGCGGCGCAGGGGAAACATTTCGGCTATTTGGCGGAAGTAGCAGAGGGCCGAGTCGTTGCGGGTTATGTGAAAGCGGATGCCCTTGTCGAGTGCCCGGTAGTAGTCCTGTCTGCCGGCACGGGTCTCTATGGCCCGGGCGGTATGTATCAGTGCCGAGTCGGGTTGCTCCAGATAGAGGTGCAGCACGGCTATTTCGGCCTGTAGGTCGGCCCGCCGGCCTTCGTCCACAGCTGCCGCATAGCGGTTGGCGGTGTGCAGCTCTTCCAGCGCCTCTCCAAACATTTTCTTGTTCTTTAGCCGTTTGCTGCGGATGAGGCCGATGCGCACCGCCATGGGGCTGTCCTGCTGCTGTACGGCCAGCCGGAGGGCATCGTCCAGCAGTTGTGTCTCCTGCTGGTCGAAGTGGTTGAAGCGGCAGAGGTCTGCGCGGGCTATGTCCAGCTCCATGCGCAGCCGGGGCGGGGCGTCGGCCGGCAGGTATTGCCCGGCCTTTTCATAATGTTCCTGCGCGCGCAGCAGGAAGAACTCCCGGTGCAGCTTCTTGCCCTGAAGGAAGTAGAGCAGGGCGGTGTGCAGCGAGTCGTCGTCGCGGAGGGCCTGGCGGAGGCCGCAGTCCAGCAGGCTGTCGGGCAGGCTGATGGAATCGTGCAGGGCGATGCTGTCCCAAAGTTCATTCGGGATGTCTTCGTGTCGGGATGTACAGGCGCTGAGGCACAAGGCAAGCAGGATGAATAACAGTGGACGGTCTCTCATAACAGTCAGGTTTTGGGCCGTGGATGGTGAATAACAAAGTTCATATAATCTGCAAATATATGCAAATTCCCCCAATAATCGGCATTCGGGTGCGAGGAAATGTCGTCGGTACGTTCATTCGGCTGTAACATGCCCGAAAACCGGAAGGCGGATTTGCTGTTCTTCCGGAGGTGATACGCTTCGTGTACGCTTGCCTGTTGGCACTTCAGGCTGGCTGAGCGCATACGGATGTTTCATCCCCCCCCTCCGGCCGTGTTCCTGAAAATGCTTTCACCCTTTCAATGCACCGCAAGCCGCTGGCTGTCAATCTTTTCTTGTGAAATAGGTATCTCACGTCGCCCGTCACTCGTACTTCCCTGCCTGCACCTTGTCTCCCGCAGTCTTGCACCGGCGTGAAACATGCTTTCTCCTTTCCGTTGGCCGGTTTCACTTTTCTCTATGTTACATGTACACTTTTGTGTATGTTACATCGGCTTCCTTTCACCTGTATTCCTGCTCTCGAAAAGGAGATGCTTCCGCTTCAGTCGCGTGTTGCCTCTTTGTGAGTAAACCTATAGTAGTAATCTGGCTAAAAGTAGTCAACCTGATTCAGGAAAACACACATCTTGCGGTAAGCGTCTCCTCGATGAAGGCTGAAGGTTCACCGAAAACCGCAGGATATCAGTGTGAAAGATGAAAAGTGAATGCGTGAAGGCAGTCCGGAGGAAATGGGAAAATGGCATGTGTGAAGTCAATCTCCTCCTGTTCCGGCAACGGATTCCGTTTCACCGGCCGGATGCGGGTGTTCTCCTGTGCGCCGCAATCCGTGCTGGCACCGTTCGCGGGCCGTGCAGGCATTGTCCACAGTCCGTGCAAGCGTCGTCCGCGGGCCGTGCAGGTGTCTGCCGTGCGGAGTGCAATCTCTGTCGGCATCTTTATCGGGAAATCAGGGCGATTCCCGGATGGCATGATGGGCTTGTTCAAGTGGCGTGCGGAGGAGGCAAACCGGGGCTACAGGCTCAGCACCACGCGGTCGCCCAGCCGCTTGGCCATGATGCTCTGCACTTCGCGCAGTTCGCTGTAACGCTTCATGATGGCGTTGCATTTCTCGTCGTCGCGGGCCACAGCGGGGTCTTGCAGGGCGGACATGATATGCTTCAGCTCCTCGCTGACGATGGCATACTTGAAGTTGATCATCAGCGTGGGCACCAGTTCGTAGAGGCGTTCCTCGTCCGTCACTATCTTCTGGTTCTTGGAGTGGTACTTGCTGAGCTGGTAGCGGTTGCTGATGAGTTCCATGCTCAGGCGGCTGATGTCGGGGTCGGGATGGGTCAGGAAGTAGTGTTCGGCCCGGAACCCTTCGTCGTGCAGGTGGGCGGCGGCTTCGGCCAGCATGCGGCGGTGCAGCGGGTTGTGGAAACTGAGCTCGTCTTCCTTCAGGTCGTTCACCACGTATTCCGTCACGCTGACGGGCACCTCTTCGCCCTCCTCGGTGGTGGCGTTGCACATGATGCGTTCGCCGTAGCGCACCACCATCTGCAAGATGAGCCTTTCGTAGCGGTAGAACTCGCGTCCTTCCTTGCCCTCCTGCGGGATGAAAGACTCGTAAGCGTCGGGCGGCAGTGCGGTTTCCGGCGGGAAGCCGGGCGGGGGATAGGCTGCCGTGTCGCCTTCCTGTGCGGGCGGAAGGTCTGTCGGGGCGGGTATCTCGTCTGTGCCCGGTTCGGCGGCCGTCTGCGGGGCGGCGGTGTTGGCGGCAGCGGTGCGGGCGGCTGCGGCGCGGCGTTCGCGCTCGATGCGCTCGGCCTGTTGCTCGGCCTGCTTCTCGCGGCGTTTGGCCACCTCAGACACCAGCAGGCGGTCTTCCACGCGCAGCAGCTGGGCACACTCCTTGATGTAGACGTCGCGTACGATGGCTTCGGGGATGACCGAGATGCTTTGCACCAGGTTGCCGATGAGTTCGGCCCGCTTGATGGGGTCGCGTCCGGCGTCCTCCAGCAGCAGGTTGGTCTTGAAGCGGATGAAGTCCGTCTCGTGTTCGCGGATGAAGTCCTGGAATTCCGCCGAGTTGTGCTTGCGGGCAAAGGAGTCGGGGTCGTCGCCGTCGGGCAGGAGGCAGACCTTGATGTTCATTCCCTCTTCGAGCAGCATGTCGATGCCTCGCAGGGAGGCTTTGATGCCGGCCGCGTCGCCGTCGTAGAGCACGGTCATGTTGTTGGTGAAGCGGTGTATCATCTTGATTTGCTGCGTGGTGAGCGCTGTACCCGACGAAGCTACCACGTTCTCCACCCCGCTCTGGTGCATGGAGATGACATCCGTGTAGCCTTCCACCAGGAAGCAGCGGTCCTGCTTCACGATGGCCTGTTTGGCCTGGTAGATGCCATAGAGTTCGTTGCTCTTGTGATAGATGTCCGACTCGGGCGAGTTGACGTACTTCACCTTGACGCCCTTGGTGGCGGCGGCCAGCACGCGTCCGCCGAAGGCCACGACCTTGCCCGAGAGGGTGTGGACGGGGAAGATGACACGTCCCCAGAAACGGTCGCGCAGGCGGTGGTCGTCCGTTTCGTAGCAGAGGCCGGTCTTTACCAGGTATTCCTTCTTGTATCCTTTGGCCAGGGCTTCGCGGGCCATGGCGTCGTGGCTCTCGGTGCAGTAGCCCAGCTGGAATTTCTCGATGATGTCGTCGCGGAAGCCGCGGTTGCGGAAGTAGGCCATGCCGATGTTGCGCCCTTCGTCGGTCTGCCGCAGGGTGCGGCGGAAGTAGTCGTTGGCCCACTGGTTGACGACGAACAGGCTCTCGCGCTCGCTTTGCGCGGCCTTCTCTTCGTCAGAGAGTTCGCGTTCCTTGATTTCGATGCCGTACTTCTTGGCCAGGAAGCGCAGGGCTTCGGGGTAGGTCAGCTGTTCGTGTTCCATGATGAAGTGGACAGCATTGCCGCCCTTGCCGCAGGCGAAGCACTTGCAGAGGCCTTTGGCGGGCGAGACGTAGAACGAGGGCGTCTTGTCGTCGTGGAAGGGGCAGAGGCCCACGTAGTTCACGCCGCGCTTGCGCAGGGTGACGAAGTCCGACACGACGTCGTAAATCTGCGCCGCGTCCAGTATACGGTCTATGGTGGCTTGGTCTATCATACGGAGCACAAATGTACGGGTTATTTCCGACATTTCGTCCGCTTGGGACGGATTTAATGGGGGAGAGTGGACGGCTGGTGTGGGGGCGGCGAATCGGGATGGCACACTGATGACACAGATTGGGACAGATGACCACAGGATATATTTGCTTGTTCGTCAGAAGTATATCGTCTGTGAAAATCTGTCCCAATCTGTGTCATCTGTGTGCCATCTTCCGCTCCGGAAGCCCCCATTACTTCAGCTTCTCGCGCAGGCGGGTCAGGTATTGCTTCATGCCGTCGGCGTCCTTGGCTTCGATGATGCCGAGCAGGTTCTTCAGCTCGGTGCGGATGTTGGCCACCTGGGCGGGCGTGCGGGGGTTGAAGAGGATTTCCTGCAAGAGGTAGTCGTCCTCGCTCATCAGTCCGCGGGCAATGGCCATGTGCTTCTTGAAGGTGGTGCCCGGCGCGTCCTGGTGCTTCATCACCGAGGCAAAGACCAGGGTGGAGACGAAGGGGATGGACAGCGAATAGGCCACCGTCTCGTCGTGACCGTCGAAGGTGTACTCGAAGATGTTCAGTTTCAGCGTCTGGTAGAGGTCCTTGAAGAAGACCTTGCCCAGGTGGTCGCCCTCGCTGATGATGATGGCATTCTCCGTGCTGAGGTTGTTGAGGCTGGCAAATGTGGGTCCGAACATGGGGTGGGTGGACACGTAGCGGAAGCCGCTCTGCTGGTAGAAGGCCTTCAGTCCGGTCTTTACGGAGGCGATGTCGCTCAGGATGCAGTCCTTGGGCAATACGGGTAATACCTGGCGGAAGGCGTCGAGGGTGTATTTCACCGTGGCGGCGTTGATCACCAGTTCGGGTTCAAACTCTTTTATCTCGTCCAGCGTGGTGAAGCGGTAGGTGTTGTAGACGAAGCGCAACTGGTGCGGGTTGACGTCGAACACGGCCGTCTCGTGCTGGAAACTCAGTACGTCGTTGAAGAAGGAGCCCATCTTGCCGGCTCCGAGGATTAGGATGTTTTAAGGCCTCACCCTTCAACCTTGCTCCCAAAGGGAGGGGAGGGGGAGGCGGACATTAAACATTATTATATATATTAGACAATTGTGGTATCAGCCGGAGCATTCTTTTCCCTTCTCCCTCTCCTTGGGAGAGGGTCGGGGTGAGGCTCCTTATTTATTGATGATTTCCATCTGCTGCCGTACGCTCTCCTCGTGTATGGCCTCGAATACCTTCTTGATGAAGTCGGAGTCCATGCCGCAGAGGGCGCCCTGCGAGCCGCGCTTGTCCAGAATCTCGTTGTAGCGGCCGGTCTGCAGGATGGTCATGTCGTGCTCCTTCTTGTAGGTACCTATCTCGCGGGCCACACGCATACGCTTGGCCAGAATCTGGATGAGGTCGTCGTCGCACTCGTCAATCTGCTTGCGCAGTTCGTTCAGGTTCTCGGTGGTCTGCTTGGTGTCGCGGATGACGAGCAGGTTCAGAATGTAGTCCAGCACGTCGGGCGTCACCTGCTGCGAGGCGTCGCTCCAGGCCTGGTCGGGGTTGCAGTGGCTCTCCACGATGAGGCCGTCGAAGCCCAGGTCCATGGCCTGCTGGCACAGCGGGGCCACCAGTTCGCGCTTGCCGCCTATGTGGCTGGGGTCGCACAGAATGGGCAGGTTGGGGATGCGGCGGCGCAGCTCGATGGGGATGTGCCACTGGGGCAGGTTGCGGTAGAGCTTCTTGTCGTACGATGAGAATCCGCGGTGGATGGCCGCCAGCTGCTTCAGTCCGGCCTGGTTGATGCGCTCCAGGGCGCCTATCCACAGTTCGAGGTCGGGGTTGACGGGGTTCTTCACCAGCACGGGAATATCTACGCCGCGCAGTGCGTCGGCTATCTCCTGCATGGCGAAGGGGTTGGCCGTGGTGCGTGCGCCTATCCAAAGGATGTCGATGCCGGCCTTCAGTGCCTCGAACACGTGCTTGGCGGTGGCCACTTCGGTGGCTACGTACATGCCCGTCTCTTTCTTCACTTCCTTCATCCAGGCCAGGCCTTCGATGCCGATGCCTTCAAAGCCTCCGGGTTTGGTGCGCGGCTTCCAGATGCCGGCACGGAATATCTTGATTCCCTTATTGGCCAGTTGCCTGGCAGTGTTCATTACTTGTTCTTCGGTCTCGGCGCTACAGGGGCCTGCAATCACCAGGGGACGTTTGTCGTCCACTCCCGGAAGGGTAATTTTTTGTAATTCGAGTTCCATAACGATTGAATTAAGCATGATGAATGAAGAATGAAGAATTTATCTGCGGTGGCATTCTCGTTCTTACGGATTCATCATTGTAGGTTCTTATGTTTATTAATTGTTTCTGTGGTTTACGAATGAAGCAGTCTAAAATTCTTCGTTCTTCATTCTTCGTTCTTCATTTTCCTGATTCTCTCCAGCGCCTCCGCCAGCTTCGCGTCTTTGCAGCAGAGCGAGATGCGGATGTAGCGTGCGCCGTTGGAACCGAAGATGAAGCCGGGGGTGATGAAGACACGGGCCTCGTGCAGCACGCGCTCGGTCAGTTCCTCCACGTCCTTGCACGAATCGGGGATGCGTCCCCAGAGGAACATGCCTGCCTGGCGTTCGTCGTAGGTGCAGCCCAGGGTGTGCATGATTTCTCCGGCCAGCCGGCGACGGTTCAGGTAATTGCGGTTGTTGCCTTCGTACCAGTCGGCGTCGGCGTCGAGGGCAGTGGCGGCTGCCAGCTGCATGGCGCGGAACATGCCGCTGTCGATGTTGCTCTTCACCTTCAGCACCCACTGCACGAATTGCGGGTTCGAGGCCAGCATGCCGATGCGCCAGCCGGGCATGTTGTGGCTCTTGCTCATGGAGTTGAACTCGATGCAGCAGTCCTTGGCGCCGGGTACGGCGAGGATGCTGAGCGGATGGTCGTTCAGAATGAAGCTGTAGGGGTTGTCGTTCACGATGATGATGCCACGGCGGCGGGCAAAGTCAACCAGGTGTTCGTACAGTTCGGGTGTGGCGGGTGCGCCGGTCGGCATGTTGGGGTAGTTGGTCCACATCAGCTTGACACGGCTCGTGTCCATGGCTTCCAGCTGTTCCCAGTCGGGCATCCAGCCGTTGTCTTCGCGCAGGTTGTAGTTCACCACCTCGGCACCCAGAATCTTGCTCAGTGACGTGTAGGTAGGGTAGCCGGGGTTGGGCACCAGTACCTGTTCGCCGGGGTTGACGAAGGCCAGCGTGACGTGCAGGATGCCTTCCTTCGAGCCGATGAGCGGCTGTATCTCGGTCTTCGGGTCGAGCTCTACGCCGTACCAGCGCTTGTACCATGCGGCAAAGGCCGAACGCAGTTCGGGAATTCCGACGTAGGGCATGTAGCCGTGGCCGTTGGGGTCTTGGGCGGCTTCGCACAGGGTCTTTATCGTCTTTTCGGAGGGCGGCATGTCGGGACTGCCGATGCCCAGGCTGATGACGTCCATCCCCTGAGCGTTCATCTGTGCCACTTCCTTCAGCTTGCGCGAGAAGTAGTATTCGCTGACGGAAGACAACCGGTCCGCCGGCCTGTAACTCGTAGCTCGTAGCTTGTCACTCGTAACTGTATCACAGTGTAGATTTTCCTTCTTCATATTCTCCCAGTATTTTAAGTTCTTTGGTAAGCGGTGTGATGGCCGCGATGGATTGTTTGTATTTCAATACGTTGTCGAATACCACGTCTACGTAGAACTGGTACTCCCATTCCCGTCCGATGATGGGCAGCGACTGTATCTTCGTCAGGTTGATGCGGTAGAACGACAGGATGGACAGCACTTGCGACAGGCTTCCTTCGGTGTGGGGCAGGGTGAATACCATGCTTGCCTTGTTCACGTCGTGCGAGCGGTGGCGGTTCAGTTCGTCCACCTGCCAGGGGTCGGCCACGACGAGGAAGCGGGTGAAGTTGTGTTTGTTCGTTTCGATGCCTTCCTGCAGTATTTTCATACCGTAGCGTTCGGCTGCGGCTTTCGAGCAGATGGCAGCGTGTCCTTTCAGGTGTTCCTTCTGGATAATCTCGGCGCTGAGGGCCGTATCTTCGCCTTCTACAACCTTGATGTTGGGGTGCTGGCTCAGGAACTCGCGGCACTGCATCAGTGCGATGGGGTGTGAGTTGACCTCGGTGATGTCGTTCCAGTCCTCTTCGGGCAGGCAGACGAAGCTGTGCGAGATGCGCAGTTTGTGTTCGCCTATGATTTGCGTGCCGCTTTGGCGCAGCAGTTCGTTGTTGTAGAGCAGGCTGCCGGCAATGGTGTTTTCGATGGCCAGCATGCCGATGACCTGACTGTCCTGGCGGATGGACTTGAACACGTCTTCAAACGTAGCGCAGCATATCAGTTCGATGTCTTCGCCTTCGAAGTATCGGTGGGCTGCAATGTCGTGGAAGGAACCCAGTGTTCCCTGAATGGCTATTCTTTTCATATCCTTGTCTTAACAAAAAATCCCGCTTCCATACATGGGAGCGGGATTCATATCTTTAATTTTAAGTTCTTGATTCAGTTCTTAAGCGTCACTGTCACTTGACACATACAAACTCCCGCTCTACTTTGTTGCTAAAGTAAAAGTAAAAGAAGAAGTAATATGCGAAAGTAAACAGATTCATGCTTTTGTTTTCTTTTTGTTCTTGATTACGCGGCAAAAGTAATACTTTTCTTTTAAAAGCAAACAATGTTCCATGTTTTTTTTGGAAAGAGTTTCTATTTTATATTCTCTCCTTTTGTTTTGCTTCTGCCGGACAGGCGTGTTTTGCGAAGAAAGTCCGTTTTCCTTGCCGGGGTTACAAGGTTGTGGCCTTGTCGGCCGGATAGACAACTCCCCATTCGGCCCGCAACCGGTCGAGCAGGCGCATGATGGCCAGTGTCTCGGCGTGTGGCATGGCGGCCGGTTCGAGACTTCCCCGTTGCAGGTCGTCGATGCAGGCCTGTACTTCGTACTCGTAACCGCTGATTTGGGTAGGGCAGTCGTATATCTTTACCAGCTGGTGGTCGGCGTTGTAAACGGCCGCCTGGTGCGGGTTGTTGATGTTGTCTACGATGATGTATCCTTTGTCGCCCGAAATGATTCCCTGGCGGGTGTTGGCGCAGCTGACTGTGGCTTGCAGGGTTGCTATTTTGCCGTCGGTATAGCGGAAAGAGATGCTTTCCTGGATGTCTACACCGTATTCGTTCTTCACGCAATGCGACTGGATGTCCTCGATGTCGGTGCCGAAAATCATGCGGGCAAAGTTGATGGGGTAGACGCCGAGGTCGAGCAGGGCGCCTCCGCACAGTTCGGGTTTGATGATGCGTTCCTTGAAGGTAGAAGGATAACCCAGGCTGGCCGACAGCAGGTCCGGAGTGCCGATGATGCCGCTGTGTACCAGTTCGCGGATGGTAGAGGAGAAAGGCATGTAACGTGTCCAGATGGCTTCGGCAATATAAACGTTGTGCTCTTTGGCCAGTTGCAGCAGGCTTTCTGCCTCGCGGGCATTGGCCGTGAAGGCCTTTTCGCAGAGTACGGCTTTGCCTTGCAGGATGCAGAGGCGGGAATGTTCGTAGTGGTGCGAATGCGGAGTTGCCACGTACACAAGGTCTACTTCCGGGTCGGCTGCCAGTTCTTCGTACGAACCGTAGGCCTGTTTGAAACCCCACTCTTTGGCAAAAGCCTGTGCGCGCTGCAGTTCGCGCGAAGCAACGGCGTAGCAGTTCACGTCTTTCATCTGTTGCAGGGTCGCTGCCATTTGGACGGCTATCCATCCTGTGCCCAATATTGCAATGTTGTTTTTTTCTTTACTCATAATGTTCAGGTTTGTTTGGGTTGATTTGATTGCTTGAATTTGAGTATCCTGTTTACTCTGGAGTCTTGTGATGCTTCTGAGTCATGCGTGAGTCATAGTCCCAGTATGTCCGTCTGCCGTCCGCCGGGCTGGTTGTTGTACTGGCCGTTGAAGGCTTCGCTTTCCTTGGGATTCAGTTCGAGTTCTTTCTTCATGTCTTCGGTGGCACCTTCCTTGTCGCCGTTCAGCAATTTGGCGCGTCCGCGCTCGTGATAGGCTTGTACGAAGTTGGGGTTCAGTTCGATGGCTTCGTCGAAGAGGGCAATGGCTTCGGTCAGCTTCTTTTGGCCGATGTAAAGCTGCCCCAGGTAGAGGAAACCCTGTTCGTTGAAAGGATTCAGTCCGGTGACGTGGGTGTAGTCGGTTTCGGCTCCGGCGGTGTCTCCGTTGGCTTCCTTTATCTTGCCGCGCAGCAGGAGGGCGCTTTCGTCCTCGTTGTTCTGTGCCAGGATGGCTTCGATGTCTTCCATGGCCTCTTTGTATTGGTGCATTTTTGTCAGCGCTTCGGCACGCATCAGGCGGGCCTCGGTAAAGTCGTCTTTCAGTACGATGGCTTTGGTAAGGTGGGCTATGCACATCAGGTCGTCTCCCTGTCCGTTGTCGGCCTTGCCCAGCAGGTAGTGTGCCATGGCGTTGCCTTCCTCGATGGAGATGGCTTTTTGTGCGGCTTCGGCCATGGCGGGATAGTCTTCCAGCATGTAGCACACGTTGGCCAGCGTGAGGTAGGTGGCTGTGTGGTTGGCTTCGTGCCGGGTCATGGTCTCCAGCAGACGGCGTGCATCTTCCAGTTGGTTGGTCTGGATGTAGACCTGTGCCAGGTAGCTCATCGTCTCGAAGTCCTCCTGAAGCTTCAGGGCTTCTTTGAAGCACTTGATGGCGTAGTCGTTCCGTCCCATGCGCTGGGCACGCATTCCGTCGTACTTGAATATCTCAAAGTTTTTCTGGTCGTTTTTTTGTTTCAGCGTTTCCGGTGTTTCCGTTTTGCCGGAAAAGAAAGATTTGAAGAATCCCATGTCTGTTATATATTGATTTGTTTTCCCTGACAAAAATAGTGTAAATAGGTGTGAGTAAGAAAATTTATTGCCTTTTTTGCAGAAAATATTTACCTTCGTGCGCAAATACAATCAAACAAGGTACTGACATCATGGAATCTGTTACTAATTTCCTGGCCCAGGTAAGCACATGGTTGTGGGGGTGGCCCATGATTGTGATGTTGCTGGGCACTCATCTGTTTCTGACGATACGTCTGAGAGTTCCCCAACGCAAAATACTGACAGCTATCCGCCTTTCGGTCACCCGCGATCATGGTGCCAAGGGGGACGTCAGCCAGTTCGGGGCGCTGGCCACATCGTTGGCGGCCACTATCGGTACGGGCAACATTATCGGGGTGGCAACCGCCGTAGCGTTGGGCGGACCGGGTGCGGTTCTATGGTGCTGGCTGACCGGTGTGCTGGGTATCTCTACCAAGTATGCCGAGGGGCTGCTGGCCATCAAGTACCGGGTAAGGAAGGCCGACGGAGAGATGCTGGGCGGGCCTATGTATGCCCTGGAACGCGGGCTGGGCATGCGATGGCTGGCCGTCTTGTTCTGTGTCTTTACGGCGGTGGCTGCTTTCGGAATAGGAAATACGGTACAGGCCAATTCCATTTCGTTGCTGATGGACGAGGCCTGCGGCCTTTCGCCTCACGTTACGGGGGTGGTTGTCAGCCTGCTGGTGGCGCTGGTCATCCTGTTTGGGGTCAAGGGAATAGCCCGTGTCTGTATGGGGCTGGTTCCGTTCATGGCGTTGTTCTATGTGCTGGGCTGCCTTTACATCTTGTGGCTCAATTCGGCCTATCTGCTGGAGTCGTTGAGGCTGATTGTGGATTCGGCCTTTTCGGCCCGTGCAGCCGGCGGCGGTTTTGCAGGAACTACCGTGATGCTGGCCGCCCGTTATGGCATTGCGCGCGGCTTGTTCTCCAATGAGTCGGGACTCGGCTCGGCTCCCATTGTGGCTGCTGCCGCGCAGACGCGCAATCCCGTGCGGCAGGCGTTGGTCTCTTCAACGGGAACGTTTTGGGATACAGTGGTCATCTGTGCGTTGACCGGGCTGGTGCTGGTGAGCAGTATCATTGCACATCCCGACATAGACTACACGCAGGGCGGTGCATTGACCAAGGCGGCCTTTGGAAAAATTCCTGTCGTAGGTACCGCTATTCTTACTGTAGGTATCTTGACGTTTGCCTTTTCCACCATATTGGGTTGGAGCTACTATGCCGAGAAGGCGGTGGAGTATTTGGGCGGCAGGCGTTGGATTAAGGTTTACCGTGTGCTGTGGATTGTGGCTATTTATGCAGGGTCGGTGATGAACCTTTCGCTGGTGTGGAATCTGGCTGACGGCATGAATGCACTGATGGCCATTCCCAATCTGATATCTTTGCTCCTGCTGTCCGGCGTGGCTGCTTCCGAGACGCGCAAGTATTTGTGGAACAACAGGCTCGACGAGCACGGAGACTGATTCTCTTGTTTACTTTTGGGCGGCTTGCAGCATTCCGTTGGTAGCGATGACGGCCCTTTCGTCCAGCAACTTTCCCAAAACCTTGCAGATGGCGTCCTTGTCTGCCGTTGTAATCCGTTCGGCGAGTGTTCCCGGACTGATAGGCTCTCCGCTGACTTGCTTGAGAATTTCGTTGCGGAGCTCATCGTCGGAAGGAGACTGTTCGAGCGGTTTTCCCTGCCTGCCCAGGCAGGTGTCGCACAGGCCGCATTCGTGATTGTTCTTCTCGCCGAAATAGTAGAGGAGTTTGCGGCTGCGGCAGGCCGATTCATTGGTGGCATAGTCCAGCATGGCTTCTATGCGTCGGACGTAGCGTTCCTTCCGTTCTTCATAAACACTTGGCGGAATGAGGAGGTGTTTGGTTTCAACCCTTTCGCGCGTATATATTATATAAGGTGTCTTTTTGCGGGGAATGTAGCTCACGATGTGTAGTCTGGCCAGCTGTACCAGCGAGTTGTACACCTGTACGCGGGTCATTCCTGTGCGTACGGACAGTGACTCTTCGTTGATGAAGGCGTAGTCTGTGAACAGACCGGTGTAGGAACGGAGAATGATTTGTATGAGTTTGTCTGTATCTTCGCCCAGTCCCTTCAGCTTGTACAATTCGTCTTTGCGGACGGTAAACAGCAGGCGCGAGGCGTTGTCCTGTTCGTCGGTGTACTCCAGGTAGCCTGCCTGCGTCAGTATTTTCAGCGCACTGTCTACCGGTACGGGGAAGTGCTTGAACTTCCGGCAGAAGTCCTCGATGTTAAATTCGCGTATGCAGCCCATCCCGTCGCCCATGGCCATCTGGTAATAGTATTGCAGGTGTTCGTACACTTCCTTGATATAGTCCTTTTCGGGGAAGGTGTCCGGAATGCGTTTGTGCAGGGTTGTCTTGTCTGTTTCCGAGTAGAGGATGACGGCGTAGGCCTTCTGTCCGTCGCGTCCGGCCCGGCCCGCTTCCTGAAAGTAGGCTTCGATGGAATCGGGCAGGTCGAGGTGGACGACCAGACGAACGTCGGGCTTGTCGATGCCCATGCCGAAGGCGTTGGTGGCCACAATGACGCGGCTCTCGCCCGTCTGCCAGCGTTGCTGGCGGATGTCCTTTGTCGCGTCGTCCAGTCCGGCGTGGTAGAAGTCGGCGGTGATGTGTTCCTGGTTCAGCAGTTCGGTCACTTCCTTGGTGCGGCGCCGGTTGCGCACGTACACGATGGCGCTTCCTTCCAGGCGTCTCAGGATGTGGAGCAGTTCGGCCGGCTTGTTCTCCGTGCGTCGGACGATGTAGGCCAGATTGGTGCGTTCGAAACTCATGCGGAACACGTTTTCCCGGCGGAAGTGCAGGCGCAGCTGGATGTCCTTCACCACTTCGGGGGTGGCGGTAGCCGTCAGTGCCAGTACGGGGACATCCGGTAGCAGGTCGCGTATTTCGGCTATCTTCAGGTAGGCGGGGCGGAAGTCGTAGCCCCATTGTGAGATGCAGTGGCTCTCGTCTACCGTAATCATGCTGACGTTCATCTTCTGCACCTTGATGCGGAAGATTTCCGTTCCCAGCCGCTCGGGGGAGATGTAGAGAAACTTGTAGTTGCCGAAGATGCAGTTATCCAGCGTGTTGAGTATTTCCTGCCTGCTCATGCCGGAGTGGATGGCCAGTGCCCGTATGCCCCGTTTCTTCAGGTTCTGTACCTGGTCCTTCATCAGGGCTATCAGCGGGGTGATTACCAGGCAGAGTCCGTCGCGGGCCAGGGCAGGTACCTGGAAGGTGATGGATTTTCCGCCGCCCGTGGGCATCAGTCCTAGCGTGTCTTTGCCGGAACCGATGCTCCCGATGATTTCTTCCTGTATGCCGCGGAAGGCGTCATAGCCCCAATACTGCTTCAATATTTGCAGGTAGGTGCTGGCCGATGACGGTTGTGTGCCGGTGCTGCTCATGAGGTGTGTGGACAGGCGGTTCAGTTCCGGTTGGGTTTGATGTCTTCAATCTGCAGCTGCACCTCGCCCCGCTTGTGGGTGTTCTCCTCGATGGTGTAGCAAATGTCGAACGAGCGCTTGGTCTTGATGAAGCGCACGTGCGAGCTTTGTCCGAAGGCAATGCCGTTCATCACGTTGTTCGACTTGTTGTCCACCAGTTCCAGCTTGATGTGCTCCTGGTCGCGGCCCACTACCTTGCTGGTGCCGTAGTCGTAGACGTTGTGCGTGCAGAACACCGGCTTGACATTGTCCGGCCCGAAGGGGTTGAACTTCTTCAGGTCGCTGAAGAACTTGGGGGTGATGTCCTTGAAGTCAATTTCCGCATGGATGTCTATGACGGCGCTCATCTGTTCGGGCAGGATGTTCTGAGACACAAACTCCTCGAAGCGGCGCGAGAATTCGGGCACGTTCTCTACCTTCATGGAGAGGCCTGCGGCATAGGTATGCCCGCCGAAGTTCTCCAGCAGGTCGCGGCAGTACTCGATGGCCTTGTAGACATCGAACCCCGAGACGGAGCGTGCCGAGCCGGTGGCCATGTCGTTGGTGCGTGTCAGCACCACGGCAGGCCGGTAGTAGATTTCCGTCAGGCGCGAGGCCACGATGCCGATGACCCCCTTGTGCCAGTCTTTGTTGTAGAGCACAATGGAGCGGCGGTCGGCCAGGCTGTCCAGTCCTGCCACAATGCGGTTGGCCTCTTCGGTCATGCTTTTGTCCAGGTCTTTGCGCGTTTCGTTGTACTGGTTGATTTGCCCCGCCTTTTCCAGCGCCAGCAAGAAGTCTTTCTCCGTGAGCAGGTCCACAGCTTCCTTCCCGTTCTGGATGCGTCCCGAGGCGTTGATGCGCGGGCCAATCTTGAACACGATGTCGCTGATGGTGATTTCCTTCTCCGTCAGTCCGCACACGTCGATGATGGCTTTCAGGCCCACGCTGGGATTGCTGTTCAGCTGCTTCAGGCCGTGGTAGGCCAGGATGCGGTTCTCGCCCATGATGGGCACGATGTCCGAGGCAATGCTGACGGCTACCAGGTCCAGCAGGGGGATGAGGTGATGGAACTCAATGCCGTTGCTGAGGGCAAAGGCCTGCATGAACTTGAAGCCCACGCCGCAACCCGACAGGTGCTCGTAGGGATAGGTGTTGTCGGCCCGTTTGGCATTCAGGATGGCCACGGCGGACGGCAGCACGTCGTCGGGTACGTGGTGGTCGCAGATGATGAAGTCGATGCCTTTTTCCTTGGCATACGCAATCTCCTCTACGGCTTTGATGCCGCAGTCCAGCACGATGACCAGCCCCACTCCTGTGCTTGCGGCATAGTCCACTCCCTTGAGTGACACCCCGTAGCCTTCATTGTAGCGGTCGGGGATGTAGTAGTCTATGTTCGAATAGAACTGTTGGATAAACTTGTAGACCAGTGCCACGGCGGTGGTGCCGTCTACGTCATAGTCTCCGTAAATCAGTATTCTTTCTTTCTTTCCCATTGCCTTGTTCAGGCGTTCCACGGCCACATTCATGTCCTTCATCAGGAAAGGGTCGTATAGGTCAGGCAGTTGCGGGCGGAAGAACTTCCGGGCTTCGGCTTCGGTCGTTATTCCCCGCTCCACCAGCAGTTTGCCAAGTATGGGGCTAATCCCCAGCGCTTGGGCCAGTTTCTGGCTTGCTTCTGTCTGTTCGGGTGTAATGGGCAAATAATTCCATTTGTGAGTCATTATTATATATTATTTTTCTTTCTTCTTTCTCAGGTGCCCTCTGGGGGCGGGTCGTTGCCAGTTCGGGCTGCATGTTCCGGGACCTGGCTTACTGTTGGCAAGGTCGTTCTTTCTCAACAAGCTGTAAAGGTATAAAAAAGTCTTGAAATGTAGAATAGTTCTAAAGAAAATCTTTCCTGTATGCAGATTTTATGCGTCCGGAAGAGCGGTTGGCAGGTGTTGGCACACGATGCCAAAACCTGTCTGTTTTGCTTGCCTTTCCGCGGGTTTGCATTATCTTTGTCCCTGATACGTTTTCAAGGAGTTGTCCTTGGCCGTAACAACCAATGTGAAGAGACTTACAGTATCAAGCATTATAAATTGACTCAAGTTTCGCAAGTGCGAAACTTCCAGGAGTTAAAGGGCTTAAAGGAGTTATCGCCCGTCTTGGACGGGCTTAGGAGTTAAAAGCCAATAGAAAAACAAACAACTCACAATGTATTGGCTTAACTCCTTAACTTCTTAACTGCTTAACTACCAGAGAAATATTAAATCTGAAACTTAAGAAACAAATTGATATACCCGCTATGCTTACATTCATCTCCTGTGCCAAGACCATGGCGTCGCGCTGTACGCTTTCAGTGCCTGAAGTAACCGTTCCCCGTTTCGAGGCCGAAGCCTTGCAGAACGCGTTGGCCATGTCCAAATATTCCGCCTCCGAGCTGGAGAGCCTGCTTCGTGTCAATGCGAAGATTGCTGCCGAGAACCGCCTGCGCTACCACGACTTCTGCTCCGAGGACAACCGTCCGATGCCTGCCCTGTGTGCCTATACCGGTGCGGTGTTCAAGCGCATCGCTCCCAAGACTTTTACGGCGGATGACTTTCTTTATGCCCAGCAGCATCTGTTCATCACTTCTTTCCTCTACGGTCTGCTCCGCCCGCTGGACGGCATCCGCCCTTATCGGCTGGAGGGCGACGTCCGCCTGCCCGAAAGGGGAGGAAAGACCCTGTTCGACTACTGGAAACCGCTGCTGACGGACTTCTTCATCGGCGAGGTGAAACGGCAGGGCGGGGTGCTGGTCAATCTGGCCAGTGCCGAAATGAAGGAACTCTTCGACTGGAAACGGGTGGAGGCCGAGGTGCGGGTGGTGACGCCCGACTTCCGCGTGTGGAAGGACGGCGGGCTGAAGACTGTTGTCATCTATGCCAAAATGTGCCGTGGCGAGATGACGCGTTTCATTCTGAAGAACCGTATCGACTCGCCCGACGGTCTGCGTGCGTTCACTTGGGAGGGATTCAGTCTGGACGAGGAGCGCAGCACCGGAGACCACTGGCTGTTTACCTTGCAATAGGCGGCTGACGTTTTGTCGCCTTTCGGCTGGTTCCGCTTTCTTTCGGACGTGAATTGGCACGATGGGCTGACATGGCTGTTTCCGCTTGCTTCCAAAATAGGAGAGATCGGGATGTATGACTTTCATAAATATGCAGGAAAACCGCTTTGGAATGCAGGAATTATACGTTTTGTGACATGGACAATGCTTGTTTTTTCTGCGGACATTGCTTGTCCCGTGCTGCCACAATGCTTGCACGGTTCGGCACCCATGCTTGTGCGGAGCAATCGCAATGCTTGTTGTTGTGGAAAACTTGCCTTCGGGGAGCGGAAAACACCGCTTGTCCGCCTTCTTCCGCCCGCTTTTTCTTCTCTTTCAAATGTAAGGATTTCGCTATTCTGCTGATGGGTAGCGGAATAGGCTCTTGCTTCTTCGTTTTTCCGTACCGGCCTTTCCTGCGGGTCGAAATACGCCATTCTCGGGCGGTAGGAAATGCAAAGTGTCAGAATGTCATCAGTGATAGGAGTGGCGGTATTCCTGCGGGGTGACGCCCGTCAGCTTCTTGAACAGGCGGTTGAAGTAAGAGTAGTCGTCGAATCCCAGTGTGAAGGCCACGTTCTTCACCGACATTTCGTCGGTGACCAGTATCAGCTGTGCCTTTTCAATCTTCTTCTGGTTGATGTATTGCAGGGGGGTGATGCCGGTCTCCTGCTTGAAGAGGCGGATGAAGTGGTCCTTGGACAGGCAGGTGTCATTGGCCAGCCCGTCCAGCTCTATGCTTTCGTAGATGTGGTTGTGTATGTAGCCGAGTGCTTTTTCTATCCGTTCGTCCTTGTTCCGGACTTTTTCCTGCGCCCGCTTCATGAAGTGGGACAGCAGTTGGTAGACGATGCCGCGCGACTCCACCTTGTCGCAGAAGGCGCGCTGTTTGTTCTTCAGTACATTCTGCATCAGTGTGGGGTCGTTGTCATACGACGTAGGGTCCGACTTGGGCAGGCGCATGTGCGGGTTGATGGTGCAGAGGCGCTTGATGAGGGCCAGGTCCAGTTCGCCTGCGGGGATTTCTATGGGAAAGTCCCATTCGTCCAGAATGCTGCTTCCCTGTTGGTGCTCTTCGTAGATGTGCAGGTAATAGTGGCAGAAGTATGCGTTGCAGATGTAGCTGTGGCTGGTGAAAGCCGGGATGAAGTACATGTGGTTGGGCTTCAGTTGGAAGATGCCTGTGGGAAGTTCTATTTGTGCGTAGCCTTCGGTCACATAGTAAAGGCGCATGAAGGGGCTGTTCACGTTCTTCCAGTTCCAGTCTGCGTTGTGTATGGCCAGGCCAACGTTCAGAACCAGCGGGTGCAGTTGGTCGATGGATATGCTCATGGCTTCGGTTGTTGGTTTAAGGATAGGGTAAAGATAGGCTTTCTTGCTTTATTGTCAAAGCGAATGTCGATATATTTCCATCGATTGCCGATAATGTCGTGTGTTTGGATGGTTTTAGTCATGCTGATGCCGATTTTATGCAGTGATTGGTCGGAATAATCCTACGCAATTTGCGCTTTTATTGCTATTTTTGGGGTGGAATTTGCAAGAGAGAGAATCTGTTGATGTTCCTTCCGGCCCGACGGCCGGAAAGAGGAAATGTACATGTTTGACCTTTGACTTAAAAACACATCATTTAGTTTCTGCCATGAAAAAAGTATCTGTCTATTTGTGCGCCGCGCTCCTGTCGGGGCTGGGCGCCTGCCAGTCGCCTGAGCCGGACATGACTCTGAATGTAGACCTGGCTTCGCATGAGGCGGACTTTCCGTCCACCATGTATGGAATCTTTTTTGAGGAAATCAACCACGCCGGCGACGGCGGGCTCTATGCGGAGATGCTGATGAACCGCAGCTTCGAGGAGCGGGTACTGCCCGAAGGCTACCGGGTGGAGAACGGGGAACTGGTGGCTCCTTCCGTGATGAACCACATGGCCGGCCGGCCTACACCGGGCCGTTATCGTTGGGGCACCGACCCTTGTCCGGGCTGGGAGCTCTCCAGACAGGGACAGGCTGAGGCCGACATGCGGCTGGTGACCGACCAGCCCAATTTCGCAACGGCTCCCACTTCGTTGCAGGTGGATGTAAAGCGGCTGGACGGAGGTGTCTCGTTGGTCAACAAGGGCTATTGGGGCGTAGCGTTGCAGAAAGACGCTTCCTACAACCTGCGCATGTACGTCCGCAGCCCGAAGGCAGAAGGGCAGCTGGCCGTGCGCCTGTTGGCCTCCGATGGCCGCGAGTTGGGGAAGAGCAGTTTCGACCTTCGGGCCGACAACCGGTGGCACGAGTATAAGGCAGCTCTGACGGCTGCCGACACGACTACCGCCGGCCGCCTTGCCATCGACCTGCCGGCGGAGGGAACCTATTATTTTGACTATGTCTCCCTCTTCCCGGCTGAGACCTACAAGAACCGCGAGAACGGAATGAGGGTCGACGTGGCCCGTATGCTGGAAGGGTTGCATCCGGCGTTCATCCGCTGGCCGGGAGGCTGCATCGTGGAAGGCATTACGTTGGTGAACCGCGTGGAGTGGAAGAAAACGTTGAGCGACCCTGCCGCCCGTCCGGGGCAGTATGACACTTGGGGCTACCGCAACACCTACGGCTTCGGCTACAAGGAGTTCCTGCAATTCTGCGAAGACATAGGAGCCAAGGGCATGTACGTGTGCAACGTGGGCATCTCCTGCCAGGCACGCAGCGGCGAGGCCTGCACGGACAAGGAAGCCGAGGCCTATCTGCAAGATGCGCTCGATGCCATCGAATATGCCATCGGCGATACGGACACCCGCTGGGGAGCCGTACGCGCCAGTGAGGGACACCCCGCCCCCTATCCGTTGGCTTATGTGGAGATAGGCAATGAAAACTCGGGACCCGTCTACGACCGTCGTTTCGACATGTTCTACGGGGCCATCAAAGCCAAATATCCCCAGTTGACCCTTATCTCCAACCACGGGCTGGGAGGCGTCGGCACAACCTGTCAGCCGGATATGATAGACCCGCACTGGTATGTGGAACCCGAATATTTCTTCAAGAATGACAGCATCTTCGACAAGCACGAACGGGGCAAGTACGACGTCTACGTGGGAGAATATGCCTGCAACCAGGGTGTAGGCGGCGGAAACATGCTGGCCGCTCTGAGTGAAGCCGCCTTCATCACCGGCATGGAGCGCAACTGCGACTTGGTGAAGATGGCGTCTTATGCGCCGTTGCTTGAGAACAGGAACGACCGTGGCTGGCCGACGAACCTGATATGGATGTCCAACCATCAGGTGGTGGGCCGTACCTCTTATTATGTCCAGAAGATGTTTGCCGAGAACAAGCCTACCTATAACCTGAAACTGGAGGGCAGCGTAACGCCGGAGGCCATCGAGCCTTTTGTGGATAAGGACGGATATGTCGGCGTGGGAACCTGGAGCACGCAAATCCAGTTCCGCAACCTGAAGGTGACCGACGCTGCCGGAAAAGCGATGGAAGCCGACCTGGCAGACTCGCTGCAATGGGAGGCGTTGCGAGGCGAGTGGACACTGGAAGACGGTGCCTATACGCAGAGCAGAAATGAAAACCGTACGGCCCTGATTTGGAAGGCGGGCAAAGCCGGGCCGGGAAGTACCGTTGAGTTTGAGGTGAAGAAGCTGGGCGGACAAGAAGGTTTCCTGTTCTATCTGGGTTTGGAAAATGCCGACCTGAAGAGCGGATACATGCTCAATGCCGGCGGATGGGGAAACACGGCAACCGCCATCGAAAAACTTCAAAACGGCGGGTCGTCCGTCTTCTCGGAGCAGATAAACGATTGTTTGGATGAAGGAAACTGGCATAAGGTGCGTGTTCGCATCGCCGACAACGGGGCCGACTATTATCTGGACGACAAACTGATACTGTCTCATCAGAATGGTCCGCTGAAGCGTAAGTTCTATGTAGCCGGCTATGACGAGGCTGCCAATGAAGTGGTTTTGAAAGTGGTCAACGCTTCCGACCGTCCCAGCCTTGCCCAAATCAATCTGAACGGAGGCGATGTCAGTCCTGTGGGACGTGTAATCACGTTGAGTGCCGCTTCCAAACTCGACGAGAATTCTTTTGAGGAGCCGCTGAAGATTGTTCCTCAAGAAACGGAATACGACGGTTTCGCTTCTTCGTTCCAGTATGAATTCAAACCCAATTCGGTCAACATATTAAGAATAAAGAAAAAATGACGGCCGGACAGAGAACGGAAGACAAATGATTTGAGATGATGAATCTCGGCAAAGTGTCGCTTGGGGCACGGGTTGCATGATGCTTGTGGTTATATACCTTATTATTGTGTTGTATCATGCAATTCCGTGCCCGATTGTTTTAGGAAGGCGTTGGACCCAGGTCGAGGGAGTTTGAGGAGGCGGAAATGAGGCCGTTTTAAGCTTGATAGCGCAAATTTGCCGATATGTTACTATTAGTTGTCGATATTGTCGCATTTATGCGATAGATTATCAGTTCAATAGTCGATTTTGTACGATAGGAGACCGGGATAGTCCTATCTGATTTATAATCTTATTCCTATCTTTGTACCAGAAAGAAATAACGCTTGTATATTAACCCTAAAGGATTGTTACTTATGAAGAACAAAATTCTGTTATTGTCATTGTTGTTTTCTGCCAGCATCGCTTCGGCGCAGACCTATCAAGTACCCGTGTCGGAGGCGGACGAGCCGATGGCAACGGGAAAGTTCGAGCCCACGTGGCAGTCGCTGGAAAACTACGAGGTGCCCGAATGGTTCCGCAACGTGAAGTTCGGCATCTGGGCGCACTGGGGGCCGCAATGTGTCGAAGGCTCCGGCGACTGGATGGCACGCAGCCTCTACATGGAAGGGACCAATGAGTATAACCACCACGTGAAGAACTACGGACATCCGTCCGAGGTGGGCTTCAAGGACATCATCCCTCTGTTCAAGGCCGAAAAGTGGGACCCCGACAAGCTCGTAGGGTTCTATAAGAAGATAGGTGCCCAGTACTTTTTCGCCCTGGGCAACCATCACGACAACTTCGACCTGTGGAACAGCCAGTACCAGCCGTGGAACTCGGTGAACATGGGCCCGAAAAAGGATATTCTTGAAGGTTGGGCCAAGGCAGCCCGCAAGCACGGCCTCTATTTCGGCGTCAGCCTGCACGCCGACCATGCCTGGAGCTGGTACGAACCTTCGCAGCGCCACGACACGAAAGGCCCCAAGAAAGGCATCCCCTACGACGGCAAGCTGACCAAGGAAGACGGCAAGGGCAAGTGGTGGGAAGGTTACGACCCGCAGGACCTCTACGCCCAGAACCACCCCATGAGCGAGAACAGTTGGGACAACGGCATGATTCACAGACAGTGGGCCTGGGGCAACGGAGTCTGCATCCCCACGCAGAAGTACGTCACCAACTTCTACAACCGTACGCTCGACGTCATCAACCGCTACAATCCCGACTTGCTGTACTTCGATGTGACGGTAGCCCCGTTCTATCCCATCAGCGACGCCGGACTGAAGATAGCCGCCCACTTCTACAACCACAGCATGGCCACCCACAAGGGCAAGCTGGAAGCCGTCATGTTCGGCAAGATACTCGACGAGAACCAGCGCAAAGCCCTGGTATGGGACGTGGAACGCGGCGCGCCCAATGAAATCGTCGCCGAGCCGTGGCAGACCTGTACCTGCATCGGCGGCTGGCACTACAATACCTCTATCTACGAGAACAACGGCTACAAGTCTGCTGCCAACGTAGTGAAACTGCTGATGGACGTAGTCAGTAAGAACGGCAATCTGCTGCTGAGTGTCCCCCTGCGCGCCGACGGTACGTTCGATGAGAAAGAAGAAGCCATCCTCAATGAGTTTGGCGACTGGATGAATATCAACAAGGAAGCCATTTACGACACCCGTCCCTGGAAAGTATTCGGCGAAGGCCCCATTGCCAGTGCCGACATCAAAATCAATGCCCAGGGCTTCAACGAAGGATCTTACGGACAGGCCACAGCGCAGGAGATCCGTTTTACACAAACCAAAAAATACCTATATGTCACCGTTCTGGCATGGCCCGAGAATGGTAAAGTCACTGTGAAATCCCTCTCTACCGGCAACGAACTCTACCCCGACGAGATAAAGAAAGTCGAACTGCTGGGCTACGGCAAAGTGAAGTTCACCCGCACCTCCGCCGGCCTGGAAATCGAGCTCCCCGCCAAACGGCTGAACGAGATTGCGCCGGTGTTCAGAATCAGGAAATAATACAGTTTATTAAGGTTTAAAGATTGGTCGGCCATGAAGGCCGGTTCGGCAGGTATCTCCCGGTCCGGAAGCCATTGTGCTTCCGGCAGGGAACCAACCTGTTGAAGCCGTGTCCGGAATATGCGTCGATAGCCCTCTTTATGTCTTTTTCGCGAGGAGACATAATACGATGTGTAGTTTTATATAATAATGATTGTCAGGTAAATAAAGGTTGTTTTAGCGAATGTTATGTACATAATGAATAACGTGTGAAGGGTAAAAGGAATTTAAGGAATAAAGAAGTTTTTAGGATAACATTTTGAAGAGAATATAATAACTAATGCCATGAGAAAGAAAATTCTTTTGATTTTATGTGTGTTGTTAAGTGCTCCGTTAGGAACCTATGCCACAGAGCGGGTAAGTGGTGCCGATGAAGCCAACGTTATAGAACAACAGAAAAAGGAAGTGACCGGAACCATTTTCGATGAAACTGGTGCTCCGGTAGCAGGTGCCACGATTATCGTCAAAAACTCTACGCGAGGTTGCATTACCGATATAGACGGTAAGTTTACAATCTCTGTCAGTGTAGGCGACGAACTTGAAGTTAGCTTTTTGGGCTATCAGACGGAAACTATCAAGGTCGGCTCGGCCAAGAACTACGAAGTCCATCTGAAACAGAAAATCGATGAATTGGAAGAAGTGACGGTTGTGGCCTTTGCCAAGCAGAAGAAAGAGAGTGTCATCAGTTCCGTTACCACAGTGAAACCTACCGAACTGAAAGTACCGGTCAGCAACCTGACCAATGCCCTGGCCGGAAGAATGTCGGGTGTGATAGCCTATCAGACCAGCGGTGAGCCGGGCAACGACGATGCCAGTTTCTTCATTCGTGGTGTTACGACATTCGGCTATGCCGCCAGTCCGTTGATCCTGATTGATAACGTCGAACTGACTACGGCCGACTTGGCACGTCTGAATGTGGATGATATTGCCAGCTTTTCCATCATGAAAGATGCTACGGCTACAGCCTTGTATGGTGCTCGTGGTGCAAACGGTGTCATTCTGGTAACGACTAAGGAAGGACGTGAAGGTAAGGCTTCGGTAAATGTACGTGTGGAGAACTCCATATCGGCTCCTGCCCGAACTATCGAATTGGCTGACCCGATAACTTACATGCAGCTGCATAACGAAGCCGTTCGTACTCGTAATCCGTTGGGAGTATTGCCTTATTCACAGTCGAAAATAGACAATACTATCAAAGGCGTCAATCCTTATGCCTTCCCTGCCGTAGACTGGTATAGCGAAATGTTCAAGGACTACACCATGAATCAGCGTGTTACTGCTAATATCAGTGGTGGTGGTACTGTTGCTAAATACTATATTGCAGCTTCTTATTACAAAGACAACGGTGTGCTGAATGTGGATAACCAAAACGATTTTAACAGTAACATCAATTTACGTCAATATACGGTTCGTTCGAATATCAACATCAACCTGACCAAGACGACGGAAGCAATTATTCGTGTAAACGGTTCGTTCGATGATTACCGTGGTCCGATTGACGGTGGTGATGCTTTGTACAATAAAGTAATGAAAACCAGTCCTGTATTGTTTCCGAAAACTTATCCCAATGTAGGAGAATATGCAGGTAATACTCATATCATGTTTGGTAATTATGGAGACGGAAGTTATATTAATCCTTATGCCGATATGGTGAAAGGTTACAAGGAGTACAACCGTTCCTCTATTGTAGCTCAGGGAGAGTTGAAACAAAATCTGGACTTCATAACCAAAGGCCTGAGTGTCCGTGGACTGATTAGTACTACCCGTTATGTTTATTCGGACGTGTCGCGTTATTACAATCCATATTATTATGGCTTGGGTGCTTACGATCAGGCAAATGATACTTACAGTCTGACATTACTTAATCCTGAAGGTGGTACTGAATATTTGAATTATAATGAAGGAGCCAAAGATGTGACGACTACCAATTATATGGAAATAGCAGCCAACTATAACCGTGAGTTTGGAGCACACGGTGTAAGCGGTTTGTTGGTGTTTACCCGTCGTACACAGCAGAATAGTAACGCCGGTGATTTGCAAGCATCCTTACCGTCGAAAAATCAGGGATTGTCTGGGCGTTTTACTTATTCGTACGATCAGCGTTACTTTGCAGAATTCAATTTCGGTTACAATGGTTCCGAACGTTTTTCCAAGAATGAACGCTATGGTTTTTTCCCTTCATTCGGTCTTGGTTATCTGATGTCGAACGAAAAGTTCTGGAAGCCGTTGGAAAATGTAGTCAATAAATTAAAGTGGAAAGTGACTTATGGATTGGTGGGTAACGATCAGATTGGTGATGTAAACGACCGTTTCTTCTATCTGTCCAACGTCAATATGGATGACAGCGGAAAAGGCCAGGACTTTGGTACTAACTGGGGTAATCATATTAATGGTATCACTGTCACACGCTATGCCAATGAACTGATTACATGGGAAACCGCTCATAAGGCTAATTTCGGTATTGAGTTAGGATTGTTTAACAAACTTGAAATTCAGGCAGACTTGTTTTATGAAAAACGAAATAGTATTCTGATGACCCGTTCTTACATACCTTCTACAATGGGTCTGACTGCCGCAGTTCGTGCCAATGTGGGAGCTGCTTCGGGTAGAGGTATTGATTTGTCGGCCGATTATTCTCATTCCATCAACAAAGATTTGTGGATTACTGGTCGTGCCAATTTTACGTATGCAACGAGTCGGTACGAGGAAGTTGAAGAGCCCGATTATGTAGGTGCAGGTACTCCGTGGCGTAGTCAGGTAGGTCAGAATCTGAGTCAGCGTTGGGGCTTTATAGCCGAACGTTTGTTTGTAGATGATGAAGACATAGCCAACTCGCCGACACAGAACTTCGGTGACCGGGTAATGGCTGGAGACATCAAATACAAAGATATTGATGGTGACGGACAAATTACGGAAGCGGACAAAGTTCCTATTGGTTATCCAGCTACTCCGGAGATTACATACGGATTTGGTGTTTCTGCCGGATATAAGAACTTTGACTTGTCTGTATTTTTCCAAGGAAATGCGCGTACTTCATTTTGGATAGATCCTAAGGCTATTTCTCCTTTTATCGATACAGACAGCGATGCTTCTTTGTCTTCTAATGCTTTGTTGTCCGTGATTGCCGACAACCATTGGTCTGAATCCAACAGAAACATTTATGCATTCTGGCCACGCTTGGCAAACGAATTGATATCCAATAATATTCAGGATAGTACCTGGTGGATGCAGGATGGTTCTTTCATGCGTCTGAAGTCCTTGGAAATAGGATATACTTTACCAGAGCAATGGACAAAAAAAGTTCGTTTAGGCA
This sequence comes from uncultured Bacteroides sp., assembly GCF_949298305.1. GTDB lineage: Bacteria > Bacteroidota > Bacteroidia > Bacteroidales > Bacteroidaceae > Bacteroides. The sequence continues at coordinate 45,815 of NZ_CASFWU010000013.1, forward strand.
ATGTACGTATCTATTTGAGTGGAACGAACTTGTTGACTTTCAGTAAATTTAAGCTTTGGGATCCGGAAATGGGAGGTAATGGCCTTGGATATCCTATCCAAAGGGTATATAATATCGGTTTAAACGTAAATTTCTAAAAACTGCAGTATGAAACTTAAGAGTATAATATCTTTGCTGATAGCCGGATCTCTTTGCGGATGTTCGGACTATCTGGATGTTGTTCCTGACAATATAGCTACAATTGATATGGCATTCAATAATAAAGTGAATGCCGAAAAATATTTGGCTACCTGTTATTCGTATGTTCCTTTGTATGGAGCTTTGCGCGATAATCCGGGACTGACGGCTGGAAATGATGTGTGGTTCTACACGATGGAAGACCAGTATTTTGACAACAAGTGGTCTTTTGGCATAGCCAATGGCTTGCAGAATGTAAACGACCCTTTAAATAACTATTGGGATGGCGGTTATGGTGGTAAGGCTTTGTATCAGGCCATTCGCGATTGTAATATCTTTATTGAAAATGTATCAGATCGTAGCCGCGTTGTTGATTTGGAGGAAACTGAACGCAGAAGATGGCTTGCTGAAATAAAAGTAATGAAGGCTTATTATCATTTTTATCTGTTACAGCTATATGGCCCTATTCCCATTGTTGATGAGAATTTGCCTATATCAACTCCAGCCGATGAAGTTCGGGTGATGCGTGATAAGGTAGAGAAGGTGGTCGATTATATTGTGAACTTGATTGATGAATCGGTGGGTGATTTGCCGTTGAAGATAAATAGTGAGGCTACCGAATTAGGACGTTTGACACAACCGGCAGCTTTGGCTATTAAAGCTAAGACTTTACTGCTTGCTGCAAGTCCTTTGTTTAATGGCAATACTGACTATGCAAACTTTAAAGATTGGGATGGAGAACCTTATTTCCCACAAACTTACGACATCAATAAGTGGAAGCTTGCAGCTGATGCTTGTAAAGAAGCATTGGACGTAGCTTTGGAAGCTGGGCATGGTTTGTATGATTTTAAAGAAGAAACCTTTTCCAATCTACCGGAACAATTGATCTATTCAATGAATGTTCGTCAGGCAGTAACTGAACGTTTTAATAAAGAATTGGTTTGGGGATGTGGTAAATCTTGGACTTATGACTTGCAATGCAATTGTCAACCCAAATTGTTGTTGTCGCAGGCAGCCAAACAGTTTACTTGCAAGAGCCTGTATGCGCCGACATTGGATATAGCAGAAATGTTTTACTCGAAAAATGGGGTGCCTATTGATGAAGATGTGGATTGGGTGGCGAACAGTAACGATTATGCAACTCGTTACGAGCTACAGACTGCTACGGAAACCGACAAGTATTTCATTAAGCAAGGATATACAACAGCCAAATTACACTTCAATCGGGAACCGCGTTTTTATGGAACATTAGGATTTGATGGCTCAAGTTGGTACGGTCATGGCAAAGAAGATGCAAACGATATGTATTATATTGAAGCTAAAAAAGGACAGGTTAGTGGAATGGCAATGCTCTCTCTGTATTCTATTACGGGATATTATGCAAAGAAACTGGTTTATTATAAGAATATTATTTCAGAAACTTCCGATGTTATCGAGGAATATCCTTTCCCGATTGTTCGTTTGGCCGATTTGTATCTGATGTATGCCGAAGCTCTGAATGAAGCGACCGATAATGGAGAATATGTTCCACAAGAAGTATATGATAATATTGATATTGTGCGCGAACGTTCCGGTTTGGAAGGAGTGGTGGAGTCGTGGAAGAAATATTCTATAAATCCGAATAAACCTTCAACAAAAGAGGGTATGAGAGAGATTATCCGTAAGGAAAGACAGATTGAATTGGCTTTGGAAGGTTCACGTTATCATGATTTACGTCGTTGGAAATTGGCGCGTGATACTTATAATAATGCTGTTGTTAAAGGTTGGAGTGTCGATCAGGAAGCTACCGAAGATTATTATGTACTTCAAAGTATTGCCCAAATGAAATATTCGCAAAAAGATTATTTGTGGCCGTTGAAGTATGATGATATAATTATTAATCCGAATTTGAAACAAAATCCGGGATGGTAAAAGTAACAGGAGGATTAAAAATGAAAAATATCTGTTTATTGGGACTGATTATGATAGTCTCACTGATGAGTTGTAAAGAAGATGATTTGCACGTCCCTTATGGACCAAATGATAATGTACCTCCCGGAAAAGTGGAGATTCTTTCTTATACTCCGTTGGCTGGAGGAGCTGAAATAAATTTCCGTGGTCCGGCTGATGAAGATTTGATGTACGTTGTTGCTAAATATACATTAGCATCCGGACAAGAAATGGAAAGTCGTGCTTCGGCTTATTCCAACAAATTGTTAGTGGAAGGATTTGGTGATACAGAACCGAAAGAGATAACTTTTTATGCGGTTGACCGTATGGAGAATGCCGGTGAAACAACTAAATATACCATACAACCTTTAACACCTTCTTATTTAGAAGCATACAATACATTGGAAACTTCTGAAACCTTTGGTGGTATAGCGGTTACAATGGAAAATCCTTCAGCAAGTGATTTGACAGTAGAAATCATTACGACCGATTCACTGAACCAGTGGACTACAGCTCAAACGAATTATACTTCGGCTAAAAATATCAGTATCACTGTGCGCGGATATGAATCTGTAGAAAGAGTATTCGGAGTGATTGTAAGAGACAGGTGGGATAATTCTACTGATACGGTGTTTACATCTGTAATACCGTGGGAAGAATATGAGTTGGATAAAAATAAATTTCAACAAGTGATTTTGGATAATGATATTCCGATGAATGCATGGGGGCATTGGATGGCAAAAATATGGAACGGCTCGCATAACTATGGTGATGGGGGAGATATGGCTCATTCGCCTCAGGAAAATTCTACGATGCCCATCTGGTTCACATTCGACTTAGGTGTAACAGCACATTTGAGCCGCTATCTGTATTGGCAGCGTTTGGATGATGACTATTTGTATCAGCACGGTAATATGAAAGAGTGGGAAGTCTGGGGACGAGCTGACAAACCATCACAGGATGGTAGTTGGGATGGCTGGACTTTGCTTACTACTTGCGAGAGTTATAAGCCTTCAGGACTTCCGGTAGGACAATTCTCGAACGAAGATAAAGAGTATGCTACAGCTGGTGAGGAGTTTATGTTCCCTGTTGATGCTCCGGCGGTCAGATACATTCGTTTCAAAGCTTTGAGCACATTTACAGGAGTTGCGTTTATTCATCTGATGGAAGTGACTTTCTATGGTATTCCGGTTGAAAATTAAAAGGTAGTGTTATGAAAAAGATATATTTATTGATATGTGTACTTGTAAGCCTGCTTTCCTCTTGTGGCGATATGCTTGAGAATATCCAGCCGTATTTGGACAAAGGTGAAAAGATTTATGTGGGAAAAGTCGATTCTTTGGAAGCTTTTTCGGGTAAGAACCGGATTTTATTGAAGGGACTGTACATGTATGGCGTAACACAGAAGAAGTGTGTCGTCAGTTGGTATTCGCAGGACAATGAATTGCAGCAAAAGGAATTGGAAGTGAATCGTGTGGAGAGTGTGGAACCGTTTGAAGCTATGATTGACAATCTGGATGAAGGCCAATACGAATTTACTATTGTGACTTACGATGCACAAGGCAATTCCTCCATTGAATCGATTATCGAAGGTTATGCTTATGGCGAATTATATGAAAGCAACCTGACTAATCGTCGTATGGATCAGTTTGTGGTAGACGGTACCGATATTGTAATCACCTGGCGTCCGGCAGACGACGCTTTGAAGAGTGAGGTCTATTATACTGGTTTGGACGGTGAAGAGAAGATGATCGAAGTGCCCATTGCCGAAACACAAACCCGCATTACCGATTGTGCTTACGAAGGAAGCATCCGTTGGCGGACGGTATATTTACCCGAAACTGATGCCATTGATGAGTTTTATTCGGAATATGATGAAGAGACTTATTCTTTCTATGTAGAAAGAGAACTGGATAAGTCTAAATTCAAGGAAGTTATTCTGCCTGGCGACATGCCGATGAATGCCTGGGGCAAAAGCATGAGCAACATGTGGAACGGCGAGTATTCGTACGATGTGGATGACATCAACCACTCGAATGATTTCAGCGAATTGCCCATCTGGTTCACGTTCGATCTGGGTGTCGTGTCCAATCTGACCCGTTTCATCTTTTGGCAAAGAAGCTATGACTTGGTTGATGGAACAGTCTACCTGTACAACAAAGCCAACTTCAAGAAGTGGGAAGTATGGGGATGTGAAGAAACTCCTGCTGAAGACGGAAGTTGGGACGGATGGACCAAACTGGCAACATGCGAGATTACGAAACCTTCCGGATCACCTCTCGGCACTGTGACTGATGAAGATATTGAGGTTGCCAAGGAGGGACACGAGTTTATTTTCCCAGAAGGTTTGCCGGCTGTCCGCTACATTCGATTTAAACTACTGGAGAACTTTGGCAATATGTCGTCCTGTTATGTAAAGGAAGTGACATTCTATGGAGTGGTAGATCCGGCATCTGCTCAATAAAAATAGAAACTATACCATGAAAACCTTTTTATACATCATTTTGTCAGGCTGCATGCTCCTTTTGGGGGCATGCAGTGACAAGGTGGAAGTGGTGGAAGATGTCGTAATAGCAGTTGATAAACCTGTAGTGGAGGACATCACTTATAGCTCTGCCCGGGTCAGTGTTACGATATCTTCTTCTGCTCCTTCCATTACCGAAAGAGGAGTCTGTTATAGCACGGCTCCCAATCCGAACACATTGAGCAACGTGGTGAAATACACTGGCACCGAGGACAGTTTCTCCGTCACACTGGAGGAACTGGCGGTGAATACGATGTACTACGTCAAGGCATACGTTATTGACAAGGAGTCCGGACTGGTTTATTCCGAAGTGCAGACCTTCTCAACTCTCGACCCCGGTATCCCCGACGAACTCGAAAACTACGAGCCGCCTACTTATTCGGACGACTATACGCCTATTGCCGACTGGATCAACCACGACCAATGGAATCTGGCCAATGTGCACGATCCCACAGTCTTCAAAGCCGAAGACGGTTACTACTATATGTATCAGACCGATGCTTCTTATGGTGGTGCTGCCGAGAAGGGCGGAGGGCACTTCTATTGCCGTCGCTCAAAGGATCTGGTCTATTGGGAATACTTAGGAGGCTCTATGCCAGAGGTTCCCGCCTGGGTGAAAGAGAAACTGAATGAATACCGCTCTACCTTGGGACTTGATCCTATCGAATCGCCTAATTATGGCTATTGGGCACCTGTGGCGAGGAAGGTACGCGACGGGCTCTACCGTTTGTATTACTCCATTGTGATTGACAATCCGATTGAGCCGGACCACAATCCGGAGGCATGGGGCGAACGGGCTTTCATCGGATTGATGGAAACTTCCGACCCGGCTTCGAACGTATGGCAGGACAAGGGCTTTGTGATATGCTCGTCGTCGGACAAGGGTACCGACTGGTATCATAATCCCAACGACTATTGGAGCGGTTACTTCAAGTGGAATGCGATAGATCCTTCTTACATTATCACGCCCGAAGGCCAGCACTGGCTGGTGTATGGCTCATGGCACAGCGGAATAGCTGCCGTGGAACTGGATCCCGAAACGGGAAAGCCGGTCGAAGCCCTTCCGTTGCCTTGGGGAACGGCTGACGACATCGTTCCATACGGTACTACCATTGCCCGCCGCAACGACTCGCGCTGGCAGGGTTCCGAAGGACCGGACATTGTCTATCGCGACAATTATTACTACCTGTTCCTGGCTTACGATGCGGTAGATGTGCCTTATAACACCCGCGTTGTGCGTTCTACCAGCATTCTGGGGCCTTATTATGGCATCGATGGTACGAATGTGAGCGAGGCCAGTGGGGGAGAAGCCTTCCCGTTGGTGACTCACCCATACAAGTTCAGCGATAGCAATGGCTGGGTAGGCATCTCGCATTGCTGTGTATTCAGCGATGAGGCCGACAACTGGTTCTATGCCTCACAAGCGCGGTTGCCCAAAGACGTACCGGGCATCAATGCATCGAATGCCGTAATGATGGGGCATGTTCGTCGTATTCTTTGGACAGAAGACGGATGGCCGCTTGTGATGCCCGAACGCTACGGTGCCGTTCCCGACATTCCCGTCGAGGAGTACGAATTGGCCGGAAACTGGGAGTATATCGAACTGAAATATGAGTATGGCACCCAACAGACTTCAGTCAGACTGACTTTGACTGCCGACCATAAAGTGACTGCCGGTCCGTGGGAAGGCAAATCGTGGAGCTTTGACGAGTCGAAACAGATGCTATTGATTGACAATGCTGTCAAGCTGTACGTCGTGCGCGAAGTCGATTGGGAACGCCAGCCCCGTACACATACCATTGTCTTTGCCGGATACGAAGGCCAGACAACCCACTGGGGCAAGAGGAACAAGTAAAGGCTCCTCTTGCTGCCCTGCGGGGTGTAGCTGTATGAACGTATTGGGACAGGTATCTGCATGGCTTGTGAACGACACTTGCGATTCATATGTTCGACACTTGCACGGCTCAGCAGAATAAAATGGCTCAATTAGTGTATATAGTTATATGATTAAAAAAACTACGTAAATAGAATATAAACATCTATGTGTAAGAAATACTTGTTTACTTTTCTGTTTCTTTTCAGTGTTCAGCATTTAATTGCCCAAAACTCCCTGCCCTACATCCTCGATATGGTTCATAACAATCCGGGTGAGAAACCTTATGTGACCAAATACAACGACCCGGATTTTCTGAAAAGCCAGGGTTTTACGGGAGCCGTTACGCACTGGCACATCAATTGCGCCATTACGTACGACAATTATCGGAAGAACCTTTTGCCGCAAGGCGAGGAGCGGGAATGGATTGAGTCACGTGCGGCCGACATCGACCGGAAGCTGGCCGAATTCCATCGGGCAGGCATAGCCGTTTATCCTTTTACCGACTTTATAGTCTTCCCCCGTTCGGTGTGGAAGGAGTACGGTGGCGAGATTACCGGGCAGGGAGCTGTTGTCGGGACCGGAGGTTCGGACGAACGAGCCCGTAAGCCCGACTTGCAAAGCAAGCGGACGCAGGAACTGCTCGTAGCGCAGATTGACGGAATTTTCCGTCGTTTCCCACAGTTGGACGGACTTACCTTGCGTTTTGGCGAAACTTATCTGCACGATACGCCCTATCATATGGGAGGCAGTCCGATCCGTGTGGGCGAGGCTGGTATTGAAGACCATATTCTGTTGCTGAACATCTTGCGCGAGGAAATTTGCGTGAAGCACAACAAGAAACTCTTTTATCGCACTTGGGATTTCGGTTACAATTTTCATACCAATCCACAGTATTATCTGGCCGTTACCGAACGGGTAGAACCGCATCCCAATCTCATCTTCTCCGTCAAGTACCAGCAGGACGACTATCATCGCATGACGCCTTTCAATCCAACGTTGGGTATCGGCCGACATCAGCAGATTGTGGAGTCGCAGTCGCGCATGGAGGCTTATGGCAAGGGGGCGCATCCTTACTATACGGCCAAAGGTGTCATCGAAGGTTGGCCGGAAACAAGGTATGAGATTGAGTTTGGCCGTCACTGCTTCACGGGCAGGCTGAACGAAGCCGGTGCTCCGCGGGGCATCCGCGACATACTGTCTGGCGACCAGTTGCAGGGAGTCATGACATGGTCCAACGGAGGCGGTTGGCAAGGGCCTTACATCACACACGAGATTTGGACCGACCTGAATACATACGTGGTGTCACATTGGGCGCAGAATCCTGCCTGCACAGAGGAGGAACTTTTCCGCGCCTTTACCGACAGCCTCGGGCTGGATGATTTCAATGCCGACCTTTTCAGGCAAATTGCCTTGCTCAGTGTAGAGGGTGTGCGGAAAGGACATTGCAACAGTTATACCTGGAATGATGTCTGGTGGACGCGAGACGAATTCTTCAGTGCTGTCGCCAACGCGCCGATAGTGAACGATATGCTGAAGAACAACCTTCAAGATAAGGTCCTGGCAGAAAAACGTGAAGCCGTAGCCATCTGGCAGCAGATAGAGGCACTCTCGCAGCAGTTCTGTTGTACCGATGCCGATTTGCAGGAAGCTGTAAGGGTGTCTTGCACCTATGGACGTATCAAGTACCAGCTGATAGAACAGATGTGGCGGCTGATGCTGGAAGAAGGCCGGTATCGGCTTGGGCAGCCGATGGATATGAAAACTGTGGCTGAAGTCATTAACCGTTACGACGGCTTGTGGCAGGAGTGGAGGGCATTGAAGCTGTCCAGCCGTTGGTGTGCCACTCTTTATACCGATATGGCTTTCCGCAATCAGAAGAAAGGCAGCATCGGTGAACTGGTCGATGCGTGGAGAGAGCGGATAAGTAAAGATTGAAATCTGATAAAGAAGATAAGAAATTATGAAAAGGGCTGCTCTGTATGTTTGTTTATGTATGCTGGGGTTCGGAAGTATGTTTTTGTCATCCAATGCCCAGCCGCTTCCGTCATACGAGGAATATGTCGGGTTGAGGTCGGGGTTTGCCAATCCTCCGCGTGGGTATGGCAATGTTCCTTTTTATTGGTGGAATGGTGATTCGCTGAAGTACGAGCGTCTGGTTGAACAGCTATCTCTTTTGGACGATGCTACGACGGATGGTCTTTCCGTCAGCTACATTCATACCCATCCGCTGGTGGATGTTGAAATCAATGCGCAAGGGTATGGTAGTTTCGGCCGTGCCGACGCAGGTATTCCAGCCTTTTACTCGGAAGAATGGTGGAACCTGTGGAATCGATTCTCGGGTGAGTGTGCCCGTCGCGGGATAGGCCTTGGAGTGGACGATTATGTGGTAGGTTGGGCTGGAAACGGCTTCTATGTAGATGAAGTCCTTCAGTCGGAGGAATTCCGTGATTACCAGGGACGCTTGCATTGCCGCAGTTATTCCGTGGCGGCTGGCGAACGGTTGGAGGCAGATGTGCCCCAACATACACTGCTGGCTGTTGCCTATCCCGAACAAACCAATCTGACCGATTGTGTGAAATCGGGAAAGCTGGAATGGACGGCTCCTACCGGTAAGGACTGCAAAGTATTTATCATTTCCACCTCTGCTTCGCCAGAGTTGCATCCCGACTACGGCAAGCGATTGGTTGAGGCTTATTTCAACCGTTTCGAGGAGAAACTGGACGAACAGGGACGGAAAGGACTGAACTACTTTTTTCAAGACGAATTGCATTACGACTTAAACCTCTATTCCTGGTGCGAGGACATGCGCGGCGAGTTCCTGAAACGGAAGGGGTACGATGTGCTTCCCTACCTGCCTGCTTTATGGGAACATGTAGGCGAAGTTACTCCTAAAGTGCGTTTGGATTATGCCCAAGTGGTGACGGAACTGGCCGAAGAACGTTATTTTAAACCCATTTTCGACTGGCACAACGAGCGCGGACTGATATACGGCTGTGACAATAATGGCCGCGGACTTGAACCTTTGCAGTATCTTGATTATTTCAGGGCCATCAGTTGGTATACCGCTCCGGGCAATGATGCTCCTGCCCGTGGCTCCAGTTATCGGCAGACTAAAGTCTCCAGCTCGGTGACGCATCTGTATGGCCGTCCGCGCACCTGGTTGGAAGCCTTTCATAGCATGGGATGGGACAGCAACGGCGAGTGGCTTACCTCTCAACTGGATCTTCACCTCATAGCAGGCGGCAATCTGCTTTGCCTGCATGGACTCTATTACTCCACCCACGGTGGCTGGTGGGAGTGGGCTCCACCTTGTTTTCATTTCCGTATGCCTTATTGGCCGCACATGAAGCGTTGGCTGAAGTATGCGCAGCGCATGTGTTTCCTGCTGAGTCAGGGCAGCCATGTGTGCGACATTGCTGTGATGTACCCCACCGAATCGCTGCAGGCATATCCGGACGCACAGGTGGATAATTTCTGGAAAGTGGCTGACTTATTGGGTGAACACGGACTGGATTACGATTTTATCGATTATCAATCGCTGCAACGGGCAGAGGTGGATTCCGGTATTCTACGTATGGCAGACGAGGAATACAAGATATTGGTCTTGGCCGACATGCGTGCCATGCACCACGAAACGTTGCAGAAGGTTTATGATTTCTATAAACAGGGCGGCATCGTCTTGGCTGTCGGGACTTTGCCCGAGGCTACAACCTTGACGGGCGAGAAGAATAGCGAAGTCAGTGCGATGTTGCAGGAAATGTTCGGAAGCAACGGTCGTCTGTTGTCCGATGCCGACCGGATGCCGGAATTGGTGATTTCGTTGCTTGCCGTTCCCGATTTCCGGACCTCGGACGGCAAAGGACGGGTGCTCCATCGGCGGGTGGGCAATCAGGATATCTATATGGTGATGAATGTCCGTAAGGGGGAAGAAGTGTTTTTCAGAAGCAAAGGACGGCTCGAATGCTGGAATGCGAAGAACGGTCTTTGTTCGCAAGTGCCCATTCTCCGACAGACTAAACAGGGCACATGGATCAGGTATGATGCCGAATATAACGAGTCGCAGCTGTTTGTCTTTTCTCCGGGTGAAGCGGTCTATGCAGGTTCGGAAGGACCGGAATATCGGCTGGCCGATGAAACTTTGCTTGACGGTGATTGGGACGTTGAGTTCCTGCCTACTATGAACAACAAGTGGGGAGACTTCCGTTTGCCGGCTGCCGATGAATGTATAGGTCCCGAGGTACGTCAGTTTACTTACCGGTTCATTCCGGCAGACGAGCGGTTTGCGGCAGATACGGAGATGGAGGCTGACTGTTCCGCTATCTATGGCTATGCCCCCTACATGGAGACTGTAACCCTGCCCGATACGGTTTCCTGGCATTGGGGCTGTTTGGCCGGAATACCCGATTGCTCTTGGGAGCCTTATTGTTATTCATGGCAATATGGTGTATTCGATCAGCCGGGCAGTCAGGGCTATCACGGGCTGAAAGGGAAGGTGGACAACTGTTTCCTGATTTTGGACAAAGACGGACTGCAACTCTTCAGAACGCAGGTTTATGTTCCTGCCGACGGCGTGTATCGGATTCGGCAGGAAGGCGAGGAACCCGGCTATTGCTATCTGGACGGAGAACTGCTGGAGACAGAAAAGCCGGTTCTGACAAAAGGCTGGCACAGCTTGTTGCTGGTCTATGAGCATACTCCGAAGGGCAGTTACGTATTGTCCGAAAAGAAGAGCAACAGCATCGACACCCGCAAGCGCAGTGCGGTCGTGTTTTATCCGGAAAACTGCCTTGCTCCGAAAGAGAACAATCCCTACGACACAATTGTGGCCATGAAGTGGTATCGGACGGGATATCTTCAGTATAGCGTACAGGGTGGCAGTAAAGGGGTGTGGGCATTCCGTTTCCAGACGGCTCCTGGTACGGAACGGATGACGATAAAGCTGAAAGGGAAAGTGCGGAGACTGTGGATAGACGGCAGCCAAGTTTCGTTACGTCGGCTGAAACAGACGGCAGCAGATTCTTATTTGCTGGATTTTGGCAAGAACTACTCGTCCGGCATCTGTATGGTGACCATGACGGTCGAACCGGAGCCGGGATTTGTCGGCGCTGCCTGTTTTGCAGAGCCGGTTAAGTTGGATTGCAGGGGTGGTAAGATGCCCGTGGGCAATTGGGCCGGTTATGGTGCTCTGAAGTTCTATTCGGGCGGTGTCATTTATCGGAAGGAAATCCGTATCTCGGAAGAAACTTCCCGGATGAAGACTGTTCTTGATTTGGGAGGTGTGAATGCTACCTGCGAGGTTCGGATAAACGGCAATCCGGTGGATGTGCTGATGCAGTCTCCTTATCGGTTGGACATAAGCGACTGGCTGGTGGCAGGCGATAACCGATTGGAAGTATTGGTTTACAGCACCCTTTCCAATCATTATCAGACTATTCCTTCGGCATATCGCGGCAAAACGGTATCGGGGTTGCTGGGACCTGTGAAAGTGATTCGGTACGAAGAGAAATGAAATGGTTTTATGTAAAGAAATAAATGTATAAATTTAAACAAATATAGATGTATGCAGAATTGTCAAGGTTATAGAACGAAAGAATATGCAATGCCGGTCAAACGATATTGTCAGACGTTGAATTTAAAAGATAATCCGACTCTGATAGCAGAATACCGACGGATACACAGTAAAGCGGAAGCTTGGCCAGAAATACGTGAGGGCATTCGTTCCATAGGAATTTTGGAAATGGAAATGTATATTTATGGTAATCGGGTTTTTATGATTGTTGAAACACCCTTAGATTTCGATTGGGAGGTGGCAATGGAACAGCTTTCCCATCTTCCTCGTCAACAAGAGTGGGAAGACTTTGTGGCTCGTTTTCAAGATTGTCTCCCTGGCTCTACGTCTGCCGACAAATGGAAGTTGATGGAACGGATGTTTTATTTATACGAGTAATTGGTTTGTGTTGAATGATGAGTTCGGGAATTAACCGAATTGAATATAGAGGGGGCATACTTGTATGAGTTAAAGCGAAAGATGTTTTGTGTATGCTCCGCAGTGGCAATGGAATTACCAGCCGCGCGAAGCTTATTTTTCCCTTCGGGAACGTCCGGGCTGGCTGCGCCTAAGGGCTTTCCGGCCTTTGGAGACCGACAAACTGCTGAAAGCCGGAAATACGCTGACGCAGCGGACATTCCGCAGCAAGGAAAATGAAGTGGTGGTCAAGTTGGACATTGCCCATCTGGCCGATGGACAGAAAAGCGGGCTTTGTCATTTCTCTTCGCAACATTCGGCTGTCGGCGTGGTGAAGGACGGAGGGAAATGTTTTCTGGAGTATCGGAAAAACGATGAGGTGACGAGAGGCAGACTGATTGAAACCCGTTACATCTGGTTGAAGTCCAGTTGGGGACTGGACGGACTTTCCCGTTATTATTATAGCCTGGATGGCGATGTGTTCCATCCGTTGGGTGTTCCTTACCAGATGGTGTGGGGAAACTACCGTGGTGACCGCATCGGAATTTACTGCTTCAACAATAAGGAGGACAAGGGCTTTGTCGATGTAGATTACGTGCATTATTCGACTGATGCCAGTCATTGATATCCCTCGGTTTTACCGCCTCTCCACATCGCCAATCGGGGATTTGCGTAAAAAACGATGGGGTGCTCGTGGAGAAGCGGGTGAAAAGCGTATCTTTGCAACAATTCTAAATCGGTACGAATATGGCAGCCATTCATCAACTCATTGTGCGGAATGCTTCGCTGAAGGGGCAATCCGTGGACTTGTACATAACGGGCAATCGGATTTCCCGCATCGTTCCCCATCCGTCGGCATCAGTCTCCAGTCCCGACAGCCCGGATGCGGTGTGTGTGGACGCGCAAGGGATGAGCGTATTCCCGGCGTTCTACAATACCCACAACCATGCCGCCATGACGCTCCTGCGCGGCTATGCCGACGATTTGCTCCTGATGGAGTGGCTGGAGAAGCACATCTGGCCTGCCGAGGCCCGTTTTACGGACGAGCACATCCGTGTCGGTGTAAGGCTGGCCTGCCTGGAGATGATCAAGTCGGGCACGGTCTTATTCAATGACATGTACTGGAAAGAGGAGGTGGCGCTTCCGGTCGTGGAGGCTATGGGGCTGCGGGCCGCGCTGGGTGTCTTGCTCATCGATACGCAGGACAGCCGGGAACAGGAGCGGAACTTCGGCCTGCTGGAACAGTTTGTACCGAAGCCGGACGGACGGGTGTCGCTTGCGGTTGCTCCGCATTCTGTCTATACCGTGAGCGGGGAACTGCTGCGCAAGAGTGCCGAAGCTGCCCGACGCAACGGACAGAAAATCCACATCCACCTGTGCGAGACGCAGGGTGAGGTGGAGAGTTGCCTGAAGCAGCATGGCTGCACGCCGGTTGCCTATCTCGACCGGATGGGCTTCCTGGGAGACGACGTGATAGCGGCCCATGTGGTGCATGTGACGGACGAGGATATCCGTCTGCTGGCCGAGCGGGGAGTGACCGTCGCGCATTGTCCGGTCAGCAACATGAAGCTGTCTTCGGGCATTGCCCCGGTGCAGAAAATGCTGGAGGCCGGCTGCCGTGTGACGTTGGCCACCGACGGCTGTTCGTCCAACAACAACCTGGACATGCGGGAGGAAATGAAGATAGCCGCGCTGTTGGCAAAGGTTTCCAGCGGGCCGCAAGCCTTGCCGGCGGGCGAGGTGCTGCGTATGGCTACGCGTGCCGGGGCCGAAACGTTCGGTTGGGATGCCGGTGCGGTCGAGGAGGGGCGCCTTGCCGACTTAATCCTGGTGCGCAACGACCGTGCCTGTATGACGCCCATGTTCCATCCCGAAAGCAACTGGGTCTATGCGGCGGACAGCTCGCTGATTGATACCGTCATCTGCGACGGCCGCATGCTGATGCAAGGGCGCAAGGTGGAAGGCGAGGAGGAAATCCTGGCCGATGCCCGTCGCATAGCCGCCACGCTTCGCTGAGAGTCAGCCGATGTAGGCCAGCTCTTTCTCCAACAAACCGTTTTGCCGGGTGACGGAGAGGATTTCCGTTTCAATCGCTTCGGGCGGTAAGAGGAAACGGTAGGAGGGCGGAAAGCCCTGTTCCTTCAGGTAGACGGCTCCGGCGTTGTGCAGCGCCAGGGTCGCGTCTATGTAGCGCAAGCGGGTGGGCTCTTCCAGAATGAAGTTCAGTGTCAGCTTGTTGTTCAGTACCGCTTCGGGGGCAATGTGCGGCCCGTATTCGTCTTCCACACCCATGTTGGCCAGCAGGGCGCCGCATCCCGTCAGGGCTTCTGCCGGAATTGCGGCCAAGGCGTTCGGCTGTCCGGTGGCCGTCACCACGGCATAGGCACCTTGCAGGGCTTGGACAATGCGTGGCAGGTCGCGATAGTCGATGACCTCGGCGGCATAGCTTGCCGTGTCCGGTTGCAGGCAGCCCGTATCGGTCACCACCGTCGTCTTTATTCCTTTTCCGTGTGCCTGGAACAAGATGCCCGAGCCGACCTTCCCGCACCCGAAAAGCACCAGCTTGCGGCCTTCCCAATCCCGATACCCCAGTTGCCGCATGGCACGGAAGTAGCTTTCGCCGGTGCCCAGACAGGTTTCTATGCGCTTTATTCTTCCTCCGTCGGCAAAGAATACAGGACGCCGGTTGTTCTGAAACGCGTCGATGCCGCTGTGTGTCAGCTCCACATAGCCGATGCGTGGAGTCAGGCGGGAGAAGGAGCCGGCACAGTCGAGAATCAGGTCGAAGTCGGTTTCTCCGCTACTGTTGTCGGCGTCGCAAACAGGAATGTCGCAATCGTTCAGCAGGCGGACGATGGCCGGGTCGTGTGCCATGACGCGGGAGATGCCGACCGTAAGTCGGGCACCGGCAGCTATCAGAGCCAGGTGTTTCAGCAGCGTGTTGCGGTACACCGGCGTAGCGTCCAGTACCCGCATCTCAGCCAGCGGCTTTTCCTGGGTCCAGCGCGTCATTTGTTCTTTCAGGGCCGGGTATTCGGCTTCCTCATAGGTCTGCCGTAGCAATTCTTCAATTGGTTTCAGGTTCATGATTGCGGAAAAAAAGATGTTATTCTGGTTCAACATACAACATCGGTCTGTCCCTGTCGGCAGACCTCTTTGCCCTGCAAATATATCAATTATTCTGCTTATTGAGCTTGGAGAGATGTTTAAATCATCCGTTGGTGAAATTGGATGGGCGCTTATCCTGCGTTGCTCCTCGTCAGTAGACGCTTGTACGGCTCGTGGTAGACGCTTGCAC
Organism: uncultured Bacteroides sp.; assembly: GCF_949298305.1. GTDB lineage: Bacteria > Bacteroidota > Bacteroidia > Bacteroidales > Bacteroidaceae > Bacteroides. Next base: position 61,584 of record NZ_CASFWU010000013.1, read on the forward strand.
GGCCCGTGGTGGATGCTTGCACGGCCCGTGGTGGATGCAAGCACCGTCCGTGGTGGATGCAAGCACCGTTCGTGGTGAATGCTTGCACGGCTCGGACGGCTTTCCTAACTACCCACTTTGTCCGCCTGACTACCTACTTTGTCTGCCTAACTACCTACTTGGCATCGCTAAAGTGCCTGTTTATGCCCGCCGGGTGAATGATGGTTGCGGGCGGAAGCAGGAACAGGGCGGAACGGGACTGGTTTCAGCAAAAATGTGAGGGTTGCCTGCAAACCTGTTTCACGCTTTCACATTGCTTTCAACGTGTTGGTTTACAGGTGGATTGGGTGAAACCGGATGTTTCACCGCGGATTATCCGATTTTCGGTGTGTTTTCCTGAATCAGGTTGCGTCTTTCCGTGAAATATTCTCTGCTTTCAACGGAACCGCTTTAAAACGAGTGGATTACGGTGAACCTTCACGCGACAACCTTCACACAGCTTGTGAAGGGTACAGTGTCATGTCCCTTCAGTACTGATAAAGGTATGGCATATATGGGTCCGCTTCATTTGAGCAGAAAGTTCAATACTTCTTCGGGGGTGTCCGGCAGTATCTTCCGGAAGTGGGTGAGCATTCGTTCGCGCGACTCCTGTGGGGTGCGGTCGGGGTGGCAAGCCTCGCGTCCGAAGCGGGCTTCGGGGGTGGTGAGCAGAGACCAGCCCCAGCCATACTCCCGTCCGTGGCGGTCGTGAGGATAGACGAAGTCTTCCGTTACGATGTAGCCGCCCATTTCCAGTCGTTTCAGGTAGGCATCGAACTTGCCCCGCATTTTGGGGCCGGTGAAGCCGCATGCGGCACGCAGCTCACGCGTAATGAGGCTGCCTTCGCTTTTCAGCGCGTCAAGGATGCTTTCTTCGATGCTGTCTTCTTCCGGACGGGGACAGATGCTTCGGCGATAGTTGCAGAAGTCGGGCCACCACTCGTGGCTGATAAACGCTGCCTTGCGGTCGAAGAACTTGCCGTAGGCACATCCGCTTTCCTGCAACACGGAGCCTTTCCACTCCCACAACGGCCATTCCCATCCGCCGTCGGGCAGTCGGGTGTACTGGCAATCTTCGTCCGTTACTTCTTCGGCCGACCAGCCGGCAATGCCCATGCTGAGCAGAGGCAGGAAACCTATCTCGTTGACATAGTCAATCAGCTCGGGGCAGGAATGTAACAGCTCTTTTCTCATTTTCCAATCTCTCCGTTGATTCGTTTCTTTACGATGCTGTATGCCTTCCGGAACAGGGCGGAGTGCTCCATGGTCTGTGCCATTTCCCGGAAACGGTGCGTGGGTATCACGAACGTCAGCTCGTTGGCCGGCACCAGCGGGCGGGCAGAGGGGTCGAGCACGCCGATGAAGCAGCTCCGGCCCTGCCTCCGGTTCTCTTGCACGGCAAAGGTCACGATGCTGCAACACCCCGATGCAAACCGGGTGCAGACGGCGTTGTCGGCATCGTTGTCGTAAAACGCCCACGAGCACAGGCCCGAGAGCTGGTCGGGGGTGGCGAAGAACAGGATGCCTTCCACTTCGTCGAGCGTGGACAGGCGGTCCATGCGGACAAAGTTCAGGTAGGGCTTTTCCGTCAGGCGGATGTCCAGCTGGCGGATGTATTCCTTCACCTGCTCGGGCGTCTGTTTGTAGTGCTCCGTCTCCGACACGAATGCGGGAATGCGTTCCTGCATCGGGGCAAAGGCCGTGTAGAGGCTGCCTCCGCCGCATAGCACATTGCCGGCGTGCAGGGTGAGTGAATCGCCCTCGCAAACCTTACGGATAGCACCAATCATGCAGCGCGGTATTTTTCTTACTTCTGTGGCCGGTGTCTGGCTGTAGCCGAAGGCAACTGGCAGTGGGACGGCATTGCCGAAGGCTTCCCGGTATTGTTGTAAAAATGTCGGTATCATAAGCGTGATGTGTGAACTTTCCCCAAAGTTACGGGTTTAATTCTTTTTCCCCTCATGCATGGCGATAAAAATGCACCGTTCCTGCAATTATGTTCTCAAGTTTCGGTTTTACCGAATTGAAAATCGGCGAAGCCAAACTTGCAGGAGTTAGAGGAGTTAGAAGGAGGCCCCCTCCAACTCCCCCCGAAGGGGGAGAGATTCCGCCAAGGCGGGCTTAGGAGTTAAAAGCCAATAGAAAAACAAACAGCTCACAATGTATCGGCTTAACTCCTTAACTTCTTAACTACCAGAGAAATATTGAATCCGAAACTTAAGTTGTGTTGGGCCGTTTGCCAAACTACGGAGTCTGTTCAAAAAAAAAGGCGGTCCCTTTCAATGGAAGTTTGCTGTCGATTTCCGTGGGTGTTACCATCCGGGTGGGGGACCTCCACGATGTCCGGGCAGCTTATCGGGACGGTTCTTCCTGCTTCTTTTTTCTCAAATCTTTTCCTTCGTATCGGCAGATGGCTTCTATCCAGTCGGCTTCCAGGGGCTTGGATTCGTGTTTGGTGAGGTCGAAAGTTACCATGACGGAGTTGCAGGTGCATTTCACTTCGCGTGTTTGCAGGTCGATGACCCGCTGGGCGAGGTGAAAACTTTTGTTGCCTATCTGGGTGACGGCTGTCTGTACGGCAATGTGGTCGGAGCCGTAGATTTGGGAGAGAAATTCAGCGTCGATATGTACGACGACAATGCCGTCTTTCTCCCAGTTGACGTGGGGACATACGGAAGCGAAGTATTCGGTTTTTCCCAAATCGTAGAAAGAGAAATAGACGGTGTTGTTGACGTGGCCGAATTTGTCAACATCGTTGAAGCGCAGTTGTATAGGCAAAGTGTGGTTAAATTGAATTTCTTCCATTGTTTTCTCTTAAACTTTGTTTATTTCGCCGCAAAAATACTACTTTTGCGTGTAAAATAGTTGAGTTAGTTATCAAGAAAATGATAGAAGAAATTAAAAAAGCTTGTCAGGTAATGAGCCGTGGCGGGGTGATATTGTACCCTACGGATACGGTGTGGGGCATCGGCTGCGATGCTACCAACGAGGAAGCGGTGCGCCGTGTGTACGAGATAAAGCGGCGGGCAGACAGCAAGGCGATGCTGGTGCTGGTGGATTCTGCCGTAAAGGTGGACTTCTACGTGCAGGATGTGCCCGAGGTGGCATGGGACTTGATAGAATTGGCGGACAAACCGCTGACCATCATCTATTCGGGAGCACGCAACCTGGCTCCCAATCTGCTGGCCGAAGACGGAAGCGTGGGCATACGGGTGACCCGCGAGGCTTTCTCGCAGCAGTTGTGCCGTCAGTTCCGCAAGGCTATCGTTTCTACTTCGGCCAATATCAGCGGACGGCCTTCGGCTGCCAATTTCAGTGAAATAGATGAGGAAATCAAGTCGGCAGTGGACTATATAGTCAATTACCGTCAGGAAGAGACGGGACATCCGAAGCCTTCCAGCATCATCAAGCTGGACAAGGGCGGCGTCATCAAAATAATTCGTGAATAGAAATGGCGGCTGGAGGTAAAAGTTTGTTGCAGCGCTTCATCATCTGGCGCGAGAATAACCTGAAGGAAAAGCAATTCATCTTGATACTCAGTTTCCTGGTAGGTATTTTTACGGCTTTGGCCGCCCTGATTCTGAAGGTCCTGATACACTGGATTCAGAATTTCCTGACGGAGAATTTTGATACGACGGAGGCCAACTATCTTTACTTGGTCTATCCGGTAGTAGGCATCTTTTTGGCGGGCCTGTTTGTGAGACATGTGGTGAAGGATGACATCAGCCACGGTGTCACCAAGATTCTGTATGCCATTTCTCGCCGGCAGGGGCGCATCAAGAGGCACAATACGTGGTCGTCCATTATAGCCAGTTCCATCACCATCGGGTTTGGTGGTTCGGTGGGAGCCGAGGCTCCGATTGTGCTGACCGGTTCGGCCATCGGTTCCAACTTGGGCAATATATTCAAGATGGAGCACCGCACACTGATGCTGTTGGTAGGGTGTGGCGCGGCAGGTGCCGTGGCCGGTATTTTCAAGGCACCGATTGCGGGACTGGTCTTCACGCTGGAAGTCCTGATGATAGACCTGACCATGTCTTCCCTGCTGCCCCTGCTGATTTCGGCTGTGACGGCGGCCACTGTGTCTTACGTAGTGACGGGGCAGGAGGCCATGTTCAAGTTTCATCTGGATGAGGCATTCGAGCTTTCCCGCATTCCTTATGTCATTATGCTGGGTGTTTTCTGCGGGTTGGTGTCTCTTTATTTCACGCGTGCCATGAACTCGGTGGAAGGTGTCTTTGGAAAACTGAAAGGGCCCTACAAGAAACTGTTGGTGGGCGGACTGATGCTGAGCATATTGATTTTCCTTTTTCCGCCGCTCTACGGTGAAGGTTATGATACGATTGAACTGCTGCTGAACGGCAAAAGCACGCAGGAGTGGGATACCGTGATGAACAACTCTTTTTTCTATGGTCACGGTGAGCTGTTGCTGGTCTACCTGATGCTGATTATCCTGTTCAAGGTGTTCGCTTCGAGTGCCACCAACGGGGGCGGCGGTTGCGGCGGTATCTTTGCACCTTCGCTTTATTTGGGTTGTATTGCCGGCTTCGTGTTCTCGCACTTCAGCAATGAATTTGAGGTGACGGCTTATCTGCCCGAGAAGAATTTCGCGCTGATGGGCATGGCTGGCGTGATGAGCGGCGTGATGCATGCGCCGTTGACAGGGGTTTTCCTCATTGCCGAACTGACGGGTGGTTACGACCTGTTTCTGCCGCTGATGATTGTTTCCGTGAGTTCTTATCTGACCATCATTGTGTTTGAACCGCACAGTATCTACTCCATGCGTTTGGCCAAGAAAGGCGAACTGCTGACCCATCACAAGGACAAGGCTGTGCTGACGCTGATGAAAATGGAGAATGTGGTGGAGACGGATTTTGTGACGGTGCATCCTGAAATGGACTTGGGGCAACTGGTGAAGGCCATAGCCACTTCGCACCGGAATATGTTTCCCGTGACGGACAAGGAAGGCCTGCTGCTTGGAGTGGTGGTGCTGGACGACATACGCAACATCATGTTCCGTCAGGAGCTTTATCACCGCTTCACGGTGGGCAAGCTGATGACTTCTGCTCCGACCCGGCTGCTGAATACGGACAGCATGGAGCAGGTGATGCGTGCTTTCGATGATACCCAGGCGTGGAACCTGCCCGTGGTGGATGAGGAAGGAAAGTATCTGGGATTTGTGTCCAAATCGAAGATATTCAATTCGTATCGCGAGGTGCTGGTCCACTTCTCGGAAGACTGACAGGAGTGAGTGATTGCATTTCAAGACAAAAAATAATGAAGAATGAGGAATGGAGCATTTATTCATCACTTATCATTAACCATTTACCATTCATAAGAAAAGGTATTGGCTTAACTCCTTAACTGCAACCCGTTAATAAACTTGCGAGATTTGAATTCTTAATTCCTTAACTGCCTGGTGGAAATTTGTTTCAGAAACTTAAGCTCGATATATGAAGAAAGAAGATTTGAGAATCGTTTATATGGGGACTCCCGAATTTGCGGTGGAGTCTTTGCGTTGCCTGGTGGAGGGCGGTTATAATGTGGTAGGTGTCATCACCATGCCCGACAAACCCGCCGGACGCGGACACAAATTGCAATACTCGCCTGTGAAGCAATATGCGTTGGAGCACAACCTGCCCCTGCTTCAGCCCGAGAAACTGAAGAATGAGGAGTTCTTGGAGGCGTTGCGTGCCTGGAAGGCCGACTTGCAGATTGTGGTGGCTTTCCGTATGCTGCCCGAGGTGGTGTGGAACATGCCCCGCCTGGGTACCTTCAACCTTCATGCCTCTCTGTTGCCCCAGTATCGGGGAGCGGCGCCCATCAACTGGGCTGTCATCAACGGTGATACGGAGACAGGCATCACCACCTTTTTCCTGAAGCACGAGATTGATACGGGCGAGGTGATACAGCAGGTACGGGTGCCGATAGCCGATACGGACGACGTAGGCATTGTGCACGACAAACTGATGATGCTGGGCGGTAAACTGGTGACCGAGACGGTAGATGCCATCTTGGCGGGTACGGTGAAGAGCATTCCTCAAGAACAAATGGTTGCCTGCGGCGAACTGCGTCCTGCGCCGAAGATATTCAAGGAAACCTGCCGCATTGACTGGAACCAGCCCGTGAAGCGGATTTATGATTTTGTGCGCGGACTTTCGCCTTATCCCGCAGCCTGGACGGAACTGGTCCAACCGGACGGACAGACGCTGGTGCTGAAGGTTTTTGAGACGGAAAAGATTGACAAGGAACATCAGCTGGAACCGGGTACTTTGCTGACAGACGGCAAGACCTACCTCCGCGTGGCTGCCGCAGACGGGTTTGTGGGTATCCGTTCCTTGCAGTTGCCCGGCAAGAAGCGGCTGAAAACCGATGAATTGTTGCGCGGATTCCGATTGGCGGAGAATAGCAGGGTACAATAAGGGTATTCAAGTTTCGCTTTTACCGAATTGAAAATCGGCGGAGCCAAACTTGCAGGAGTTAGAGGAGTTAGAAGGAAGCCCCCTCCAACTCCCCCCGAAGGGGGAGAGATTCCGTCAGGGCGGGCTTAGAAGTTAAAGGCCAATAGATAAGATAATGAAGAATGAAGAACGAAGAATTTCTACGGCTCATTAATCATTTACCATTAATCATTAACCATTACAAGACTATCGGCTTTGACTTCTAACAGAGCAAAGCGAAGTGATAACTTCTATAACTTCTTAACTTCCAGTGAAATATCAAACCCGAAACTTGGGTAAGGGTAGAATTGGGGTGTTCTCTACCGAAGGAGCCTTTTAGAGGTTGAAAGCCAACAGCTCGGTTTCCGAAACCATGGGCTGATTAGCTCCCGGATAATTCCTTTTAACTCCCCTGAAATTGCAAATCAATTCCGTTTGACTACATAATCAAAGAGAGATGGCAAATATTGCATTCAAAAAACTTGTCGAACAAGAATACGCTAAGTTTCGGGAAGATGTGAAAGATGTTTTTTCCATAGCCGTCATTGAAACATTCGGGCATCCGGATAGTCAGGAAGAAATTATTCCGGATAGCGACATAGATGCGTCCTTATATAATCCCCAATGTGAAACGTTGGCTGTATATGCAGATGGGGAGAAAGTCGGGGGTGTCGTTGTCAAGATTGACTCTCAAACAGGAATTAACTGGTTGGATTTGTTTTATATTTATCCTGACAGACATGGGCAGGGGCTTGGACTTCAAATATGGCGAAGTTTGGAGAAAAGATACCCCAAGACGCGAGTATGGCGTCTGATAACGCCCTATTTTGAGAAACGCAATATACATTTTTATGTAAACAAATGTGGGTTTAAGATTGTAGAGTTTTTCAATAAGGTTCATCGGGACTCTTCTCTGCATTCCGGAAGAAACGACTTCCATGATGAGTATTTTATATTTGAAAAGATAGTGGATTTTTCGTGATTGAAGTTTCGGATTTGACCTTCCCCCAGGAGGTTGAAAAGTTATTCCCGGCATGATTGCGTTTATGTGTGCTTTTCTGTGGTTATTCCATAGATTCTTTGTACATTTGTAAAACATTAGGCAGTGTCCCGGTGGCAGGCTCAAGTCGGATTGGGCTGTCGGCTGTCGGCGATAACCGCTGTAATTGTGTGACCTTTAAATCAAAGTTGCTGTTATGAAACCTATTATATGTCCTTCTATCCTGTCGGCCGACTTTGCCAACCTGGGCCGTGACATCGAGATGTTGAACCGCAGTGAAGCAGACTGGATTCATATTGACATCATGGACGGGGTGTTTGTGCCGAATATTTCTTTCGGCTTTCCCGTCCTGAAGTATGTTGCCAGGCTGGCGCGCAAACCGCTGGATGTGCATCTGATGATTGTGCAGCCCGAGAAGTTCATTCCGGAGGTAAAGGCGCTGGGAGCTCACGTGATGAATGTGCACTACGAAGCCTGTCCGCATCTGCACCGTGTGGTGCAGCAGATTCGTGAGGCTGGTATGCAACCGGCGGTGACTATCAATCCGGCTACTCCGGTCGCTTTGCTGAAAGACATTATCTGCGATGTCTATATGGTGCTGGTGATGAGTGTCAATCCCGGATTCGGCGGGCAAAAGTTCATAGAACATTCTGTTGACAAGGTACGTGAGTTGCGCGAACTCATCAGGGAAAGCGGGTCGCAAGCCTTGATAGAGGTAGATGGCGGCGTGAACAGGGAGACTGGAGCCCGGCTGGTGGCAGCGGGCGCTGATGCGCTGGTGGCAGGCAGTGCCGTGTTCTCGGCGCCGAATCAGGAGGAGGCAATCAGTGTGCTGAAGAGGCTTTGACTTCCGGCGGCCTACAACAATATCCTCTCCTGCGGCCGCTGATGTTACTGGCCGGAGGAATCGTATGTGGGGAGGCGTTTCCTCTCCATATACCTGTGGAGGTTGCTCTGCTTGTTTTCTGCCTTTTGTGCGGAGTGATGGTGGTGCTTTACCGCTGTGAGCGGACGGGGCTGTTCGGTGGAGCGGTTTTTCTCTTCTTTTTTGGTTATGGCTACTGGATTACAGACCATCGTCTGGCACAAGTACGTTATGACTTTTCAAAAGAGGAGGTCATCTGTAAGGTATCGGTCTGCGAGGAGCCGGAGGAAAAAGAGCGGAGTATTTTGTGCCGTTCTGTCGTGGAGGGAGAATGGAAGGATACCGTGTTTGTGAGGAATGACGGACGACCTCTCTTTTTGCTTTATTTCCCAAAAGATTCCCTTTCCCGTGGTTTGCGCAGGGGAGACCGGCTGCTGGTTCATGCCAAACTGACTCCTCCCTCGGTCAGTCGGATTCCCGACGGATTTGACTATGCCCGCTATTTGAGGCACCGGGGCGTGAGCGGTACGGCCTATGTTCCCGAAGGACACTGGATGAAAACCGGGCACAGTGATTCGCGTTCCTTTCGCCAGGCGGCGCTGGATATGAGGGAAAAGGTGGTGGATTTGTACCGTAGTTTGGGATTCCAAGGGGATGAGCTGGCTGTGCTTTCGGCCCTGACTGTGGGCGACAAGGATGAACTGAGCGATGAAATCGTGGAGACTTATTCCGTATCAGGAGCCAGTCATGTATTGGCGCTTTCGGGACTGCATATCGGATTTATCTATGGTCTGTTCTTTTTCTTCTTTTCGCGGCTGTGGTTACGCTGGCATTATTTGAAGATTCCCCTGTCGTTGCTCATAATAATCCTTTTGTGGCTGTTTGCCCTGCTGACCGGATTGCCTGCCTCGTTGGTGCGTTCGGTAACGATGTGCTCGTTGCTGATTTTGGCTGGTATCCAGTCGGAGCAGGTGTTCAGCTTGGATTCGTTGTTGGCGACCGCTTTCCTGATGTTGTTTTTCCATCCATTGTGGCTTTTCGACGTCGGCTTCCAGCTTTCTTTTCTGTCGGTTGCCTCCATTCTGCTGATACAGCCGCGGCTGTATGCTGTGTGGAAGGTGAAAAACGTTTTCTTGCGGAAGGTCTGGGGGATGATGACCGTGTCGGTGGCCGCCCAGATAGGGGTGGCACCTTTGATTGCTTTCTATTTCTCCCGTTTCTCCACCCATTTCCTGCTGACGAACTTGTTTGTGGTGCCGCTGGTGGCTTTTGTCATGTACTCGGCGGTATTGTTGCTGGTACTTACTCCTTTCCCTTTTTTACAGGGGCTGTTGGTGCCGTTCACAAAAGCGTTGCTTGGCTTGCAGAATGAGGGGCTCCGTTGGATTGAAAGACTTCCCTATTCTTCGGTTGACGGCATCTGGGTGGATTTTGGGGTCTTGTTGTCGCTTTACCTGTTTTTGTGGTGTGCCTATCGTTTTTTCAGGATGCATACGGGGCGCAATGCTTGCTGGTGTATGGCTGCACTGTTGATTACTCTTTCCTTATATACAGGCGACCGTATCTGCTCCATGCCTCGTGCCGGAATTGTCTTTTACAATGTACGGGGTTGCCCGGCGGTTCATTGCCTGACGGACGGCCGTCGCTCTTGGCTGGTTTGTACCGACAGCCTGGCAGATGTGAGTCCGTTGCATCAAGCCATGTCTTCCCATTGGAACCGCATGCATTTGCAACCTCCGGTTGTTGTCCGTGGCAATTATACGGATGGGGCTTTGTGGGTAGAGAATCAGATTGTGTCTTATGCAGGAAAACGTGTGTGCATAGTCAGTGATGGCCGATGGGAGGATTGGGTCACCAATGCTCCTCTTCCGGTCGATTATCTTTATCTGGCCAAAGGCTATTCGGGCAGTGTATCGGATTTGGTGTCTTTGTTTGTCGCCGGCAAAGTGGTGGTGGACGCTTCTTTGCCAGCTTATCAGCGTAGAGAGATTCTGGAAGATTGTATCCGTCTGAAACTTCCGTACAAGATTCTTGAAAAAGACAGAGTGCTGGAAGAGTGGTGAACATTTTCCTTAGTATATGTGAAGGAACGTTTTTTTACGATCTGAGGGAAGATTTTCATTTGGCTAAAATTGGGTAAGTAGTCGGATAATGTTATCTTTGTAACATTTAGTAATCATCATAAAACGGTACGATCATGAAGTATAAATTATTGGTTCTCGATGTGGACGGAACGCTTCTTAACGAGGCGAAGGAAATCAGTAGACGTACCTTGTCCGCTTTGCTGAAAGTTCAGCAAATGGGTGTACGTGTTGTGTTGGCATCCGGCAGACCGACATACGGACTGTTGCCGTTGGCAAAAAAACTGGAATTGGGCAATTATGGCGGATTTATCCTTTCCTATAACGGTTCCCAGATTATCAATGCCCAGAATGGGGAAATTCTGTTTGAACGCCGTATCAGTCCGGAGATGCTGCCCTATATTGAGAAGAAAGCCCGGAAGAACGGCTTTGCTCTGTTTACTTACCATGATGATACCATCATAACGAACTCTCCTGAAAACGAACATGTCCGGGCGGAGGCTTTGCTGAACAACCAGAGCGTAATTGAGGAGGAGGAATTTTCTACGGCTGTAGACTTTGCCCCCAGCAAATGTATGCTGGTCAGTGACGACGAGGCTGCGCTGGTCGGTTTGGAAGAGCATTGGAAGAAACGCCTGGACGGCGTGCTGGATGTGTTCCGTTCCGAGCCTTATTTCTTGGAAGTGGTGCCCTGCGGTGTGGATAAAGCCAATACGTTAGGAGCCTTGATGGAACAGCTGGGAGTGACGCGTGAGGAAGTGATGGCCATTGGTGACGGTACCTGCGATGTGGCCATGCTCCAGTTGGCCGGGATGGGAATTGCGATGGGACATGCGGAGGACTCGGTTAAGGTGTGTGCCGATTATGTGACCGCTACAAATGAGGAAGACGGTGTGGCAGTCGCCGTCGAGAAGATGATATTGGCCGAAATCCGTGCCACAACGATTCCATTGGACCAACTGAATGCACAGGCACGCCATGCTCTGATGGGAAATTTGGGCATTCAATACACTTACGCTTCGCAAGACCGTGTGGAGGCTACAATGCCGGTGGATCATCGTACCCGCCAACCTTTTGGCGTGCTTCATGGAGGTGCTACGCTTGCGTTGGCCGAGACGGTGGCCGGACTGGGTTCCATGATTCTGTGCCAGCCTGATGAGATGGTGGTGGGAATGCAGGTAAGTGGAAATCATATTTCGTCGGCCCTTGAGGGGGATACGGTGCGTGCAGTGGGTACCATTGTTCACAAGGGACGTTCGTCGCACGTATGGAATGTGGATGTATTTACTTCTACCAACAAGCTGGTTTCATCGGTTCGTGTAGTGAACAGTGTGATGAAAAAGAGATAATTCCTTTGTTTCTTGTTGGCTGGCTTTTGAACTTTTAGTACTTTTGTCACTTCATAAACTGGCGGGTGGAGAGAACAGCGCTCTTCGTCCGCCTCTAATTGTAAAAATATAAAGCTCATGTTGACAAAAGTAATAGGACAAGCTCAGATAGACCACTTTGCCAAGTGGCTGGATCGTTCGGAAAAAATTGTTATCGTTTCTCACATGTCGCCGGATGGTGATGCCGTCGGCTCTTCATTGGGCCTGTGGCATTTTCTGAATTCACAGGATAAGACTGTGAACGTAATAGTCCCCAATGCTTTTCCCGATTTTCTCAGATGGATGCCGGGCAGTAAGGATATCCTGTTGTATGACCGTTACAAAGAGTTTGCCGACGAACTGATAGCCGATGCCGACGTTATTTGTTGTCTGGATTTCAACGCCATCAACCGTATTGGCAACATGAAAGATGCCGTACTGGCTTCACCGGCCCGGAAGATTTTGATTGATCATCATCTCTATCCCGAGGATTTCTGCCGCATCGTGATTTCCCATCCTAACATTTCGTCTACTTCCGAGCTGGTATTCCGGTTGATTTGCCGGCTGGGCTATTTCAGTGACATCACCAAACCTTGTGCGGAATGTATCTATACGGGCATGATGACCGATACGGGTGGGTTTACCTATAATTCCAACAGTCAGGAAATCTATTTCATCATCAGCGAACTGCTTTCCAAGGGCATCGACAAAGATGAAATCTATCGTAAGGTGTACAATACTTATTCCGAAAGCCGCCTGCGTCTGATGGGGCATGTGTTGACCCAGATGCAGGTTTATCCGGATCATCATGCAGCATTGATTACATTGACCAAGAAGGAGCAGGATTCCTTCAACTATATTCGAGGTGACAGCGAAGGATTTGTCAACATCCCGTTGAGCATCAAAGGGGTGGTGTTCTCTTGTTTTTTGCGTGAAGACACCGAGAAGCCGATGATTAAGGTCTCGTTGCGTTCGGTCGGGAAGTTTCCCTGCAATCAGCTGGCAGCGGAATTCTTTGGCGGAGGCGGTCATCTGAATGCGTCGGGCGGCGAATTTTATGGTACGCTGGAGGAAGCCAAAAAGGTTCTGGAAGAGGCTTTGGAGAAATACAAGCCTTTGCTGAATGCCAAAGGATAAAAAAAGTTCTGGCACAAAGGTTAAAAGTTACGAACTTTGGCCTTGCCGCTTTTAATTGTCGGCTAAATCAAATACTTTTGTGCAAAATTATTAATCAACAGAAATGAAGAAGCTTATATTGTCCTTTTTCTCCCTGCTCGTCCTTACGGTGGCTTTTCAGGCATGCGATGATACGAAAACCTATGCCGAAATGCTGGAAGAAGAGGATCAGGCCATTGATGACTTTATCAAAGAGAATGGCATCAAGGTGATTTCACAAAGTGAATTTTATGCGCAGGATTCCATGACGGCCGAGAATGAGTACGTCCGACTGGCCAGTGGTGTCTATATGAACATTGTAGACAAAGGCTCGGAAGACAGGAACGACACGGTGAAGGCCAATGACATTGTCTTGGTCCGCTTCATGGAATACAGCATTCTGGATAAAGATACGACACTGTCCAATCTGAATGCGCCGGAGACGGTAGATGAGTTCCGTTACACGGTATCGTCTTCCTCCATAGCCGGCATTTTCATCAGCGGATATATGCTTTCCTATTATTCCAGCACGGCGGTGCCGCCGGGTTGGCTCGTGCCTCTTTCCTATGTGCGCGACATGGCTCATGTGAAGCTGATTGTTCCCTCCAAGATGGGACATCAGACTGCCAGCCAGTATGTATATCCCTATTTCTATGACATACGAAAGTATCAGATATACAAATAAATAATCTACTAACCATTTATTTAAATTTTTATCTATGACTCTAATCAAATCTATCTCTGGAATCCGCGGAACCATTGGCGGCGGTGCAGGCGAGGGACTCAATCCGCTCGACATCGTGAAATTCACTTCTGCATACGCCACTCTGATTCGCAAAACGTGTACTGTTAAAAGCAATAAGATTGTTGTGGGCCGAGACGCCCGCCTGTCCGGCGAGATGGTAAAGAACGTCGTGGTAGGTACCCTGATGGGTATGGGATGGGACGTGGTCGACATCGACCTGGCCTCTACGCCGACTACCGAACTGGCTGTTACGATGGAAGGCGCCAGCGGCGGCATCATCCTGACCGCTTCGCACAATCCCCGCCAGTGGAATGCCCTGAAGCTGCTGAACGAGAAGGGCGAATTCCTGAACAAGGAAGAAGGCAACGAGGTGCTCCGCATTGCCGAAGCCGAGGCTTTCGAATACGCCGAAGTGGACAAACTCGGAACTTACCGCAAGGACTTGACTTATAACCAGAAACATATTGATAGCGTGCTGGCTCTCGACCTGGTGGACGTAGAAGCCATCCGCAAGGCCGACTTCCACGTAGCCATCGACTGCGTGAACTCCGTGGGCGGCATCATCCTGCCCCAGTTGTTCGAGGCACTGGGTGTGAAGCACGTAGAGAAGCTTTATTGCGAGCCCACAGGGGACTTCCAGCACAATCCCGAACCGCTGGAGAAGAACCTGAGTGACATCATGAATCTGATGAAGAACGGCAAGAACGACGTGGCTTTCGTAGTAGACCCCGACGTAGACCGTCTGGCCATCATCTGTGAGGACGGACGCATGTACGGCGAAGAATATACGCTGGTCAGCGTAGCCGACTACATCCTGAAGCACACGCCGGGCAGCACCGTATCGAACCTCAGCTCGACCCGTGCCCTGCGCGACGTAACCCGCAGCTACGGACAGGAATACTACGCATCGGCTGTAGGCGAAGTGAATGTTACCACGAAGATGAAAGAAGTAGGTGCCGTCATCGGCGGTGAAGGCAACGGCGGTGTCATCTATCCGGCCAGCCACTACGGACGCGACGCCCTGGTAGGTATCGCCCTCTTCCTGAGTCATCTGGCACACGAAGGCAAGAAAGTGAGCGAACTGCGTGCTACATATCCCGCTTACTTCATGGCCAAGAACCGTGTAGACCTGACGCCCGATACGGACGTAGACGCCATTTTGGCTAAGGTGAAGGAAATCTACAAGAACGAGGAAATCAATGACATTGACGGTGTGAAGATTGACTTCCCCGAGAAGTGGGTACACCTGCGCAAGAGCAACACCGAACCGATTATCCGCGTATACAGCGAGGCTCACACGCAGGAAGAAGCCGAAGAAATCGGCCAGCAGATTATGAAGGTAATCGAAGAACTGGCGAAATAATTGAAGAACTGATAATGAAGAATGAAGAACCGCCTGCCTTGTGCAGGACGGTTCTTCATTCTTTTATATACCTTATGTCTTATTCTTCATTCCTCATTCTTCATTGAAAGCACTTTCTCCACCTCGCCCTCGAAGTTGGGCGTAAAGACACCTTTCCCCAGATTGGCGCAGATTTCTTCGATGGGCCAGAAGCGTCCGCCGTCCAGTTCGTCGCTGGGGGTGACGGGGCCGTCGTACACCGTCTTGTAGGTGAAAACCAGTTCGCGTTCGCGGGCCGACTCGAATACGTAGTGCGTCACCTGTTGGGGCGTGAAGTCGGTGATGCCCAGTTCCTCGCGTACCTCGCGGCGGAGGGCCTGCTCCACGCTTTCACCCAGGTCGACGTGGCCGCCTACAGCCGTGTCCCACTTGCCCGGCTGGATGTCTTTCCACTCAGGACGCTTTTGCAGATAGAGTTCGCCACGAGAGTTGAATACGTGCAAGTGTACGACGGGATGCAGCGGTTTGCTGCCGTTATGGCACTCGCCGCGGGTGGCAGCGCCGATGATATTCCCTTCCTCGTCGACGAGGGGAAACATTTCTTGGTTGTTGTCTTGGTTCATGATGAAAATACGGTTCAAGAATTGCAGCAGGCATCCAGAAAATCATCCGGTGTCTGTACGGTTATAGGGAAGTTATTGAATCCTGTGAGGTCGCGTGTCAGGATGACGTCTGTCTGTAGTTGGCAGGCCGACAGGTATTGGACACAGTCTTCAAAGTCTTTTTCTCTTCTTTTAACGGCTTCTTTGATGATTGTTTCGTCGATGGGAGAAATTTCACACAGCCTTGTCAGTTGCTCCATTTTACGGATTACCAAGTCGGCAGGAAACGCCTTGCGAAGGATATAAGCGACGTTGATAAAAGTCAGTGAGGAAATGACGAGGCTGATTTCTCCTCTGTAGCCCATGTCTACAATCCGTGCAGCCGCCTCACAAAATGGAGCACGGTTGGCACAGAAATCGATGATTACGTTGGTGTCAAGAAATACTTTCATAAGGCTCTCTCCTCCCACATTTTCTCCCATTCGCGGTCTACATCAAAGCCTTCGGGCAAGGTGCCTATTACCATGTCCTTTACCTCGGAAGATATGGGGCGGTCTTTCGGGATGTGCGGATAGACGATTGGCGCAGGTTTCTCCTGTTCGGCAGACAGGTCTGTAATCAGTTTGTCGGCCAGCCATTTCCTGTTTTCGTAGCTCAGGGAGGAGAGCATCGAATAGATTTCGTTGAGTGAGAGCATCTTTTTCATAAAGCCTTCGTTTTTTACAAAAATAGGGAAGTTTCTTCTAAGAACAAAAACTTCCCTGTTTTTTCAATGCCTTTATTGTCATAGTTGGCACGAATGAGCCATTGACTCTGTGCGATTCTGTGTCCTCTGTGGTGAATATCTTACGGTATCAGCAGCGACGAGTCCCCGTAGCTCAGGAAGCGGAAGTCGTGGGCCAGGGCATAGTCGTAGATGGTGTGCCAGTCGCTGTGGACAAAGGCCGAGACGAGCAGCAGCAGGGTGCTCTGCGGCTGGTGGAAGTTGGTCACCATGGCGCGGACGATGCGGTAGTCGTAGCCCGGGGCGATGATGATCTGTGTGCTGGTGTGCAGGGCTTCCATGCCGTGACGGTTCAGATAGTCGCGGACGGCCGTCAGGGCTTCGACCGCGGTGGGGGCTTCGCCTTCCATTTCGTAGGGTTGCCACTGGCGGACGTGCAGCTCCTCTTCCGTGGCGTCAGGGTTGCGCAGCAGGGTGACGCCGATGTGGTAGAGGCTCTCGAGCGTGCGCACCGACGTGGTGCCTACGGCCACGGCCTGCCCGTCGTGGGCTATCAGCTTTTCTATTGTGCCGCGCGATACGGAGATGTACTCCGTGTGCATCTCGTGGCCTTCGATTTCCTCGCTTTTCACAGGCTTGAAGGTGCCTGCGCCTACGTGCAGCGTCAGTTCCTCCAGGTCAACCCCTTTTGTGCGCAAGGCATCGAGCACGCGGGGCGTGAAGTGCAGCCCGGCAGTGGGGGCGGCC
>NZ_CASFWU010000014.1 GCF_949298305.1 uncultured Bacteroides sp.
CCGAACAGAACTTTTAATGCTAAACTTATCAAAGAACTATTTGGCATAGTGGCAGAAGCCGCTTAGCCGATATGTTGAATTCTTAACGGACTATTAATACGTCTAAGCGTTAAAAAATCAAGTTCCGCAAGCTCAAGTTGCAGTTGACGAGCAACAAGTTGACAGGTCTACAAGGTGTTTACTTAAGTTTCGGATTTAATATTTCTCTGGTAGTTAAGCAGTTAAGAAGTTAAGGAGTTAAGGAGTTGAGCCAATACATTGTGAGCTGTTTGTTTTTCTATTGGCTTTTAACTCCTAAGCCCGCCCTGGCGGAATCTCTCCCCCTTCGGGGGGAGTTGGAGGGGGCTTCCTTCTAACTCCTCTAACTCCTGCAAGTTTGGCTTCGCCGATTTTCAATTCGGTAAAACCAAAACTTGAATAATAAAATCTTCATTCCTCATTCTTCATTATCTCGTCTATTGGCCTTTAACTCCTAAGCCCGTCCAAGACGGGTGATAACTCCTTTTGACTCCTTTAACTCCTGGAAGTTTCGCACTTGCGAAACTTGAGTAAATATAAAGTCAAAAATGGAAAACCGAGGACGGAAAGCTGACAGTCTCTCCGTCCTCAATTTTCCATTCAATCATCAGTTATCGGTCTGCAAGGTATCAGAACTGGAAGAATCGTTTGGCATTGTTGTAGCTGATGTCCTCAATCATCTGGTTTACGCGTTCCATCTCCGATACGGGTATCTCGCCGTTCTCCACATCGCGGCCTACGAGGTTGCACAGCGTACGGCGGAAATATTCATGACGCGGATAAGAAAGGAACGAACGCGAATCGGTCAGCATACCTACAAAGCGGCTCAACAGGCCCAGTACGGACAAGGCATTCATCTGCTTCTCCATGCCATCCTTCTGGTCGAGGAACCACCAGCCCGAACCGAACTGGATTTTGCCGGGAACAGTACCGTCCTGGAAGTTACCCAGCATGGTGGCTATCACTTCGTTGGCACAGGGGTTCAGGTTATAGAGGATGGTCTTGGTCAGCTTGCCTTCCGAGTTCAGGCGGTCCAGGAACTTGGCCATGGCCTTGGCGGTCGTAAACTCACCGATGGAGTCAAAGCCCGTGTCGGGTCCCAGCAGCTTGAACATCTTGCTGTTGTTGTTTCGGATGGCTCCGTAGTGGTATTGCTGTGTCCAGCCCTTTTCCCAGTCCATCCGGCCGAATACCACCAGCATGGCCGACTTGAACTTCAGTATTTCCTCCTTGCACAGGGTTGCGCCGCCATATACCTTATTAAATATAGCCTTGATTTCGGCTTCCGTATAGTCCTCGGCATAGAATTCCTCGATGCCATGATCGGAAAGTTTACAGCCCTGGCTGGCAAAGAAGTCATGACGCTTGCGCAATGCCTCCACCATGTCGTCAAACGTAGAAATCGTCACGCCGCTCACCTCGGACAGCTTTTCCACGTAGGCACGGAAATCGGCAGGCACCTCTACGGCCATCGCTTTATCAGGACGCCAGGTAGGCAGCATCTTTACCTCAAAACCGCTCTCACGGGTCTTGATGTGGTATTCCAGCGAGTCTACAGGGTCATCGGTCGTACAAACCACTTCCACATTGTAACGGCGCATCATGCCGCGTGCCGAGTATTCGGGCAGCTTCAGCTTCTCGTTGCACTCGTCGTAAATCTCGCGGGCAGTCTGCGGGTTCAGGATTTTAGTAATGCCGAAAGCGGTCTTCAGTTCCAGATGCGTCCAATGATACAACGGATTGCGGAAAGTGTAAGGCACCGTCTCGGCCCATTTCTCAAACTTCTCCCAGTCTGTGGTATCCTTTCCTGTACAATAGCGCTCGTCCACTCCGTTGGTACGCATGGCACGCCACTTGTAGTGGTCGCCACCCAACCAGATTTCGGTCAGCGATTTGAATTGGTAGTCATCGGCAACCATCTGCGGAATCAGGTGACAATGATAATCGATAATCGGCATCTTGGCCGCATGTTCGTGATACAACTTCTGTGCGGTTTCGGTCTGCAACAGGAAGTTTTCATCCATAAAGTTTTTCATTTCCCAGTGTTTTAAATATCTAAAAATATTACTTTTCCATTCAATACACGATACAACGTTGATAATAAACAGAATATGCTCTTTTCTGCTTTCACTTTTATTAACCGTTATCGAACACAAAAGTAGAAATTTTACTTGGAGCAACAAAATTATTCGTATCTTTGCGGCAATTAATTTATAATATTTAAGCTTTGAATGTTGAACCTTATCGCCCCCTCGAAATGGAAAACAAGAATTATACCATTAAGGACATAGCACGGCTGGCCGGCGTGTCGGCAGGAACCGTAGACCGCGTGCTACACAACCGCGGCGACGTCTCTGCGGCAAGCCGGGAAAAGGTACAGAAGGTTCTTGACGAAATAAACTACCAACCCAACATGTTTGCCATCGGCCTGGCCGCCAAGAAACCCTACCGCATTTTGTGTATTATACCTTATAATAAGGAACACGACTATTGGCATACCGTGGAACAGGGCATCGGCCGGGCCGCGCAGGAGATGCAACCGTTCAACGTCAAAGTAGACTACCTGCACTACAACCATGCCGACAAGGAGTCATACATGCAGACCTGCCTTTCCCTGCACGAAGAGCCGGCGGACGGTGTGCTCATAGCCCCCAACTTTGAGGAGGAGACACTGAGGCTGACCGCCGCACTGGAGAAGAGGAACCTCCCCTACGCCTTCGTCGACTTCAACGTGGACGGCGCACACGCCCTCTGCTACATCGGACAAGACTCACGCATGAGCGGATACGTGGCCGCCAAGGCACTGATGAGCCGCTACCGGCAGGGAGAGGAGCTCATCTTCTTCCTCAACAACCAGAAATCGAGCCCCGCCGAGATACAGATGCGCCGTCGCCTGAAAGGCTTCATGGACTACCTGGGCGAGCGCAACGAACAGCCCACCATCCACGACGTCATCCTCCAGAAGGAAGACAGCACCGAAAACAGGCGGATACTGGACCGCTTCTTTGCCGGACATCCGCACGCCGTTCTGGGAGCAGTCTTCAACTCGCGCGTCTATCAGGTGGCCGACTACCTGCGCGAGACCGGCCGCCGGCTGGATGCTCTCGTGGGCTACGACCTTCTGCCCAGGAACACCGACCATCTGCGCACAGGCCAGGTGGACTTCCTCATCGGACAGCGCCCCGAACTGCAGGGCTACTACGGTGTGAAGGCCCTGTGCAACCACATCGTCTTCAAGAAGCCCGTGCCGCCCATCAAGTACATGCCCATCGACATCCTGATGAAGGAGAACATTGACTACTACTTCGAGTTTGAATGACGACATACAAGACTGACAAACAATTTATATCAACCTTTATATACATTACTGACAATGAAAGCATTGAACAAACTGACGGCACCCAAGTCCGTCGCTCCCGAGAGAATCATCCAGTTCGGTGAGGGAAACTTCCTCCGCGCCTTTGTAGACTGGATTGTCTACAACATGAACCAGAAGACCGACTTCAACAGCAGCGTCGTAGTCGTACAGCCCATCGAGCGCGGCATGGCCGAGTGGCTCAACGGACAGGACTGCCTCTATCACGTCAACCTGCAAGGCCGTCTGAACGGTGAAGCCGTGAACTCGCTGACCCGCATCGACTGCATCAGCCGCGCCCTCAATCCCTACACGCAGAATGCGGCTTTCATGGCACTGGCCGACCAGCCCGAAATCCGCTTCGCCATCTCCAACACCACCGAGGCGGGCATCGCCTTCGACCCCGCCTGCAAGCTGTCCGACGCCCCCGCCTCCTCCTACCCCGGCAAGCTGACGCAGTTGCTCTACCGCCGCTTCAAGACCTTCAAGGGCGACAAGACAAAGGGACTCATCATCATGCCCTGCGAGCTCATCTTCCTCAACGGACACCACCTGAAGGAGTGCATCTACCAGTACATCGAGCTCTGGAAGGACGACTTCGGCGCCGACTACGAGAAGTTCAAGACCTGGTTCACCAAGTACTGCTACGTATGCGCCACCCTCGTGGACCGCATCGTGCCGGGCTTCCCCCGCAAGGAGATTGCCCAGATACAGAAGAAAATCTGCTATGCCGACAACCTCGTCGTACAGGCCGAAATCTTCCACCTCTGGGTCATCGAGGCCGCCGAGAACCTCTCGCTGCGCCAGCTGGCCGACGAGTTCCCCGCCAACAAGGCCGGACTGAACGTGCTCTTCGTCAAGTCCGAGGCACCCTACCACGAACGCAAGGTGACCCTGCTCAACGGCCCGCACACCGTCCTCTCGCCCGTGGCCTACCTGAGCGGAGTGAACATCGTGCGCGACGCCTGCAACCACCCCGTCATCGGCAAGTACATCCACAAGGTGCAGTTCGACGAACTGATGCAGACCCTCAACCTCCCCATGGACGAACTGAAGAAGTTCGCAGCCGACGTGCTGGAGCGCTTCAACAACCCCTACGTGGACCATCAGGTGACCAGCATCATGCTCAACTCCTTCCCCAAGTTCCAGACACGCGACCTGCCCGGCCTGAAGACTTATCTGGAGCGCAAGGGCGAACTGCCCAAGGGACTGGTGCTCGGCCTGGCCGCCATCATCACTTACTATAAAGGCGGCGTTCGCGCCGACGGAGCCGAAATCGTGCCCAACGACGCACCCGAAATCATGCAGCTGCTCACCGACCTCTGGGCAACGGGCGACACCCGCCGCGTGGCCGAAGGCGTACTGGCAGCCAAGGACCTCATCTGGGGCGAACACGGCGACCTGAACGCCATCCCCGGCCTGACGGACATGGTGACCGACTTCCTGAACTCCATCCAGGAAAAGGGCATGCTGGAGACCGTAAAGAGCATCCTCTAACGCAAGCCCCCGCCACGGCGGAAGCCCCCACACAAGGGAGCCGGAAAGCCGCAGTGACTGCACACGCTGTCACTGCCGGCCTTCCGGCTCCCCGCGTTTCAAGACGCCGGGCGACGACACCCGGCCCGCCGCCGCTCACTCCCGGGGCGCACGCACGTAGACCCGGTGCGACCCGCGCCCCTCAATACCGATGCCCGCACCCGGTGTCTCGCGCCACCTGCGCAGCTCCCGCCCCGCCGTCGTCCGGCTCAAGCCCGTCAGGGCGGCATAGACCGGCACCGTCAGGAAGGCGTTCTCCTCCAGATAGCGCTGCGCCAGCGCCAGACGCTCGTCCGGCGTAAACTCCGACACCCGACAGTCAATCCGCCCCGGCGCACGCGTCAGCCGGCAGCGCAGGTTCGTCTCCCTCAGCAACCCCTTCGCCGGGCGGAAATTGACGCCGCCCACCTCAATGCTTCCCGCATTGCGCCGCCTGCCGCTTCCGTCGGCCGCCTCGCGTTCCTTCCCCTTCTTCAGCGACAGCGAGGGCGTAAACAGCCCCAAGCCGTCAATCTTCACCGACCGCCCCTCGGCCATGGCCCACGCCACCGCACGGGCCGCCAGCTCCAGCGCAGCCTTCACCTCGGCCGGGTTCAGCGTAGTGTGTACCGCGGCCAGCGCGGCCAGTTCGTCCGTCCCGCAACAATCCCTGATAATCATCCGCGGGTAAAGCAACTTCTCACCTTCCCGGTGGAAGTCCTTCATTTCCTGCATAATGTATTCTGCTGACATAGGCATATAAAGTTTAAGAGATACCGTAGAAAAAGTTCAGTAGAATGGAGAGAAAACTTCCAAACACCTCGGAATGAGTTTAAAACCGAATAGTAGTTTCTACAAACCATTCTTTGGTTTATAAAAACCGAACAGTGGTTTATACAAACCAAAGACCGGTTTTAAAATCAGACAAGGCAAAGATAAAGTTTTTCCCCCGTAATCGCAAACATTCCTCCCCATTCTCTCCAACTTTTCATCGGCACGAAGCCCACACACCTGCCTACAGGCGGCACACGGCCGCCGGGCGGGAGGCGCGACAGGACGGCCACCGCCGCGCCCGCAGCCGCACCGGGCGGCACGTAGAGGCAGAAAACACTTGGCTTTAATCGCAGAAATACTTATCTTTGCGCCCAAATAATGACTGAACATGAAGTTTTCCGAACTATCACTGAACGACCAGGTACTGGATGCGTTGGACGCCATGCGTTTCGAGGAGTGCACTCCGATACAAGAGCAAGCCATCCCGGTCATACTCGAAGGTAAAGATTTAATAGCAGTGGCACAGACCGGCACCGGCAAGACCGCCGCCTACCTGCTTCCCGTACTGAACCGCCTCTCCGAAGGCAACCACCCCGAAGACGCCATCAACTGCGTCGTCATGGCCCCCACGCGCGAACTGGCCCAGCAGATAGACCAGCAGATGGAAGGCTTCTCCTACTTCATGCCCGTATCCAGCGTGGCCGTCTATGGCGGCAACGACGGCATCCTGTTCGAGCAGCAGAAGCGCGGCCTCACGCTGGGAGCCGACGTGGTGATAGCCACTCCGGGGCGCCTGATAGCCCACCTCAGCCTGGGCTACGTGGACCTCTCCCGCGTGTCCTACTTCATCCTGGACGAGGCCGACCGCATGCTCGACATGGGCTTCTACGAAGACATCATGCAGATTGTCAAGTACCTGCCCAAGGAGCGGCAGACCATCATGTTCTCCGCCACCATGCCCGCCAAGATACAGCAGCTGGCCAACTCCATCCTGCACGACCCCGTCGAAGTGAAGCTGGCAGTCTCCAAGCCGGCCGAGAAAATCATACAGGCCGCATACATCTGCTATGAGAACCAGAAACTGGGCATCATCCGCCACCTCTTCGCCGAGCAGACGCCCGAACGTGTCATCATCTTCGCCTCGTCCAAACTGAAGGTGAAGGAAGTGGCCAAAGCCCTGAAACAGATGAAGCTCAACGTGGGCGAGATGCACTCCGACCTGGAACAGGCGCAGCGCGAAGAGGTAATGTACGAGTTCAAGGCCGGGAAAATCAACATCCTGGTGGCGACGGACATCGTGGCGCGCGGCATCGACATCGACGACATCCGCCTGGTCATCAACTACGACGTCCCCCACGACAGCGAGGACTACGTACACCGCATCGGACGTACCGCCCGCGCCAACAACGACGGCGTGGCCCTCACCTTCGTCAGCGAGAAGGAGCAGAGCAAGTTCAAGACCATCGAGCGCTTCCTGGAGAAAGACATCTACAAGATACCCGTTCCCGAGGAGCTGGGCAGCGCCCCAGCCTACGCCCCCCACGCCCCCGAGAAAAAGAAGAACGGCGGCGGCAGGCACAACAACCGCAAACGCGACCGCAACAGGAAGTGACACCCCGTCACCCCCACCGGCACGGGGCTTCGTCCCCGGCCGAGGCATCGCCAATCTGCCATCCGCACAAAACTTTGGCACCCCGGATGCGTTTTATTCCAAATGAAATCCATATCTTTGCCAAAGATGTTCCCCGCCGGGGAACCATCCTCAACTTAAACACAGTAAAGAAAAGAGTTATGAGAAAGATTAATTTAAAAATGACAGCCACCGTACTCGTCTGCGGCGCATTCCTGTTCTCATCGTGCATCGGTTCCTTTAGCCTGCACAGCAAACTGGTCAGCTGGAACCAAAGTATCGGCAACAAATTTGTTAACGAACTCGTCTATCTGGCCTGCAACATCATCCCCGTTTACGGAGTTTGCTACCTGGCGGATGCACTGGTTATTAACTCCATCGAGTTCTGGTCCGGCAGCAATCCCATGGCCAGCATCGGAGACATCAAGAAAGTACAGGGTGAAAACGGCAACTACCTGGTGGAAACCCTGGAAAACGGCTACTCCATCACACGCGAAGGTGAAGACCTCTCCATGCAGCTCATCTATGATCAGGACCTGAAGACCTGGAACGTCGTATCTGACGGTGTATCCACCGAACTGATAAAGCTGAATGAAGATGGAACTGCACGGATGTACCTTCCAGATGGCGAAAGCATGGATGTAGCACTGAACGCCCAAGGCGTAAGTTCCATGAGACAGGCAGCTATGATAAACTTATATGCCAACCGCTGACTCATTCTACAGTACCAAGAAATTGACACTGATTGTCAGGGTCTCAAAGAGGATGTATCCCAAATGAATAAACACCGGCATATTGTCATCAGCTTTAGCTGAAGCCTCTTATGGCAACTTACCCACAGACATAGGACATAGTTCCACGGGCAGAAAGCCGAATCTTGGAAACACATGCACAGGTTCTCGGTTCTTCGCTTCATTCAAGCAGACGTGAGATTTAAATCATACTTATTCTAATGCGTCCTCACATTGAGTCAGACGACCTTCATTTACAACAGTAAGAACCTTATCATTCCCCATCCCAATGGAATTGGTAAGGTTCTTCATATTTTCAGCCCCTATATAGCACAGATACAGAGCCAATCCAAACTTGAGTTCATCGATTTTCAAACCGAACTAACCGGAAACAGGACACAATCTTCCGCACAGGACTGACAGTATACATTCTCTTTCCCATCCAGTCATTTTGACTCACCCAAAGCACGGGGAGTCTTTGATTCAAGTACTTACCTTCAGCTGGACACACAGTCTGAGAGAAAAAAATAAGCCTTGTCTCGCGACAAGGCTCATTCACAACACAAACACAAAATAAAACACGACAAAACTACTATGCAATCTTACCTGTCTATGCCGGGGAGGCATACGTACTATTTATGGATATTCACATACTCATAAAGAGCTTCAGGTTGATTAGCACCATATAAACAAATGCGGGGATGCATTTGTTTTATCCTTATTGTTAAAAAGAACAAAATTCAATTTGTCAAATACCATACGCTCTTATTGAATACCTCTTTCACGAAGCTTCAACTGCCAATTCCATGCAGAAAGCAGCGTATCTTCAATACTCGTTTCGGCCTTCCATCCCAACTCAGTATTGGCAAGTTCCGGATTGGCCCAAACTTTTTCAATATCACCAGCACGACGACCAACTATCTGATAGTTCAACTTTACACCTGTTGCCTTTTCAAAAGCATGGATAAGTTCCAAAACAGAAAGTCCACGTCCAGTACCAATATTGAATACTTCCACTTTTTCTTTCTGTTTCTTCTCCAAGATTCGCTGTATTGCCACTACATGAGCCTTTGCCAAGTCTACAACGTTAATGAAGTCACGAATGCAGGAGCCATCAGGCGTATCATAATCATCACCGAATACGCTCAACTTCTCACGAATGCCGATAGCAGTCTGAGTAAGATATGGTACCAAATTTTGTGGTACCCCATTAGGCAATTCACCCAACAAAGCAGTAGGATGAGCACCAATCGGATTGAAATAGCGCAACAAGATTGCACTTATAGGAGCACCAGAAGCTACCGTATCACGCACAATCTCTTCATTGATTTGCTTTGTATTTCCATAGGGAGACTCAGCCTTCTTGATAGGTGCATTTTCTGTAACCGGCAATTCATCCGGTTGACCATATACAGTACATGAGGAAGAGAATACAATACCTTCTACCCCGTATTTCGGCATCAGCTCCAACAAATTAATCAACGAAACCAAATTGTTTCGATAATAGAGCAACGGTTTCTGTACAGACTCACCTACAGCCTTACTTGCAGCAAAATGAATAATAGCCTTTATATTCTTATATTTAGCAAATACCGCTTCAAGACCAGCAAAATCCAAACAATCCAATTTTTCAAAAGCAGGACGAATACCCGACACTTTTTCAATGTTGTCTACCACATCAGCATTGGAATTGGACAAATTGTCTATAATAATCACCTCAAAACCTGCATTTTGAAGTTCTACGACTGTGTGAGAGCCGATATAACCGGTACCTCCCGTAACTAATATTCTTTCTTTCATAAATTGAGCATTTAGCTTATAGGTTGTCAAAACGATACAAATGTAAGAAAATAAATTTATATAAATGACAAAACGAGAAAAAAAACGCAGATTGACACCAATATTTCCACAAGTAAAAAGAGACTTATGAAAAAAGGAGGTGTCAATCTGCGCTACACAAACGCTCTTATTCGAAGAATCAAATCTTCACAACGCCTGAAAATCCCATAAACGCCATAGCCAACAAGCCAGCAGTAATAAGGGCGATAGGAGTTCCCTGCATACCCTTAGGCACATTAACCAGACTCATTTGTTCGCGCAAGCCTGCAAATAAAGTCAAAGCCAAACCGAAGCCCAAGGCTGTTGAGAAAGCGTAAACAACACCCGTCAACAAATCATAATTCTTTTGGATAACCAAAATGGCAACACCCAAAATACAGCAGTTTGTTGTAATCAAAGGCAAGAACACGCCCAACGCCTGATACAAGGAAGGGGACACCTTTTTCAGGATAATTTCCACCATCTGTACCAATGCAGCAATCACCAGAATGAAAGTAATGGTCTGCAAATAGCCCAGCCCGAAGACATCAAGCACAAACTTTTGAATAAGGAAAGTGACAATGGTGGCAATCGTAAGTACAAATGCTACGGCAGCAGACATACCCAAAGCCGTCTCAACCTTCTTGGAAACACCCAAGAAAGGGCAGATTCCCAAGAACTGCGACAATACGATGTTATTGACAAAGATTGCCGAGATAAATATCAGTATATATTCCATAATATAACAATTACAAGTTATTTAATTACGCCTTCTTCAGCCTGTTAACCAAAGCAATAAGGTAACCTAAGGCAATGAATGCACCGGGAGCCAACACAAACAGCAACATGCCGTATTCCTCAGGAAGAAGAGTCATGTTAAAAATCTTGCCAGTCCCCAGGAATTCACGCACGGCGCCCAACAATGTAAGCGCGATGGTAAATCCGAGTCCTATACCCAAACCGTCAAAGAACGAAGCAACCGGATTGTTCTTGGCAGCAAACGCCTCAGCACGCCCCAACACGATGCAGTTCACCACAATCAGAGGGATAAACAGGCCAAGAGTAGCATAGAGGTCAGGGACATAGGCCTGCATAATCATTTGTAACAACGTCACGAAGGAAGCAATCACCACAATATAAGAAGGAATGCGGACCATATCAGGAATCAGGTTCTTGATGGCAGAAATCACCACATTGGAACAAATCAGCACAAACATGGTAGCCAAACCCATACCCATACCGTTAATGGCAGAAGAAGTTGTACCCAACGTAGGACACATACCAAGCAGGAGTACAAATGTGGGGTTTTCTTTAACGACCCCATTCATCAAAACTTTAAAATTATTCATGTTTCTACTCCTTTCTATTATTTAACGCTGACAGAATCCGCAGCTGCGGCATCAGCAGATTCAACACTCTTTTGAGTAGCACCCGAAGTGCCGTCAGTCGTATTCTGACCGGCATAAGCAGCATAAGCGGCATTGACGGCATTCAGGAACGCACGGGATGTGATGGTAGAAGCTGTGATGGCATCCACTTTTCCACCGTCCTTGCTGACGGTCAACGGAGCCTCGCCCGGATTCATTCCGGTGATGTCTCCCTTGTTGCCACTTTTGAACCAGTCGGCAGCCTTAGAGCCCAATCCCGGAGTCTCAGCATGAGACAAGAGTGAGTAATCGATAATTTTGCCCGACGCATCAAATCCCACCAGAACTCTCAAATCTCCACCAAAGCCCATGGCAGAAGCCTCGACTGCGGCACCAATATACTCACCACCTTTCGTAGCAGGATAGACGGCATATTCCACACCGTTCACTTCCTGCATCTTCTTCTCAGCAATGGGGTCATTGTCAAACCCGGGAACTACCGCGCTGACTGCGTCACTCAATGTCTTGGCATTGGCCAACGCAATCGGTTCTTTTGTCAATTCATTCACATAAGCCAGCAAGGCTACGGAGATAGCAGTAACTCCCGTAAGCACCAGCAACATGTTCTTCAAAGATGATTCTAACTTTTTCATTTTTTCTTTGCCACCTCCCCAAAGCGTTTAGGTTTCACATAAGTGTTAATAAGTGGAGTGAACGCATTCATAATCAGAATGGCGAACGACATACCCTCAGGATATGCTCCGAACAAGCGGATAATCACCGTAAGCAGACCAATGCACACACCGTAAATAAGCATACCCTTGTGGTTCATCGGTGAGGTTACATAATCTGTAGCCATAAAGATGGCTCCCAGCATCAGACCTCCCGACAGCAGGTGTACGAAACCACACGCATACTTGGCAGGGTCAACCAGGTGCATAATATAACTGAACACGAATACGGTTACCAGAATGGATACAGGGATGTGCCAGGAAATGATTTTCTTCCAAAGCATATAGGCCAACCCCAGCAACAAAGCCAATGCACTGACCTCGCCGATACAGCCGGGATTGTTACCAATGAGCAAATCGAAAGAACTGGGAAGCTGATCAATAGAGAAACCCGGCGCACCATTGATGACACCTTTCATAATGGCCAACGGAGTAGCCGTAGTCACCGCATCGGTATAAGCAGTCAGCTGTCCAACAGCAGGCCAGCTGGTCATCTGCACAGGGAAAGACAACAGCAGGAACACACGTCCAACCAACGCCGGATTGAAAGGATTGCAGCCCAGTCCGCCGAAGGACATCTTGCCGACACCGATGGCAAACAAGGCACCTATGATGATAATCCAAACCGGCAGGTTAGAAGGCAGGTTGAAAGCCAGCAGCACACCAGTAATGATGGCCGAGCCATCGGCTATGGTAGATTCTTTCTTCAACAGAAACTTGCAAATGGCCCATTCGAAGAATAGACAGGAGAGCACGGAAACAGCCGTAACAATCAACGCGCCCAACCCAAAAAAGTAAAGCGATACAAGAAATGCCGGTACCAGTGCTATCAGTACTCCGTACATATTCTTTTTCACACTGTCACCCCCATGCACGTGAGGTGAAAGAGATACAACCAATTTATTCATACTTCATTATTTTTTAGCTTGACGTGCACGTATCATGGCGCCTACCTTTCCTTTACCCAAACGGATGTAATCCAGCATCGGGCGGTTGGACGGGCAAGTGAATTGGCATGAACCACACTCAATACATGACATAATATCTTCTTTTTCCACTCGTTCAAAGTCTCCGTGAGCCGACACCGTTGCAAGCAAATAGGGCTCGAGTCCCATCGGACAGGCACTTACACACTTGGCGCAACGGATACAAGGTTGAGGAGCGTTACGCCGGGCTTCCTTGTCATTCATAATCAAGATGCCCGAACTTCCCTTGGTCGTAGGCACATCGGTGTTCATCAGTGCCTTACCCATCATGGGGCCACCACCTATTATTTTACCGGTATCTTCAGGCAAGCCACCGCAAGCGTCAATCAACTGCTGCATCGGCGTACCGATACGGGCCAGAAAATTAGAAGGTTTGGACAGCGACTTGCCGGTAACGGTAATGACACGTTCAAACAAAGGCTTGTTTTTCTGCACAGCCTGATAAACGGCAAATGCCGTACCCACATTCTGAACGACCGCACCTGTAGAGATGGGCAATGCGCCGGCTGCCACCTGACGGTTGATGATGGCGTCTATCAACTGCTTTTCACCGCCTTGCGGATATTTCACCTTCAGAGGAACTACTTCAATGCCAGCATAGCCGGAAGCGACCTTTGTCATCAGCTGGATAGCATCAGGTTTGTTATTTTCAATACCGATGAATGCCTTGTTAACCTTCACAGCCTTCATCAGAATGGAAACGCCCACCATAATTTCCTCGGCATGTTCCAACATCAACTGGTGGTCTGCAGTCAGATAAGGCTCACACTCCACAGCATTGATAATGACGCATTCCGCCTTGAATGCAGGAGGAGGACACAGTTTCACCTGCGTGGGAAAACAAGCTCCTCCAAGACCTACGATACCTGCATCAGCTATTTTCTTCACGATTTCCTCAGCAGAAAGGGTACATTCCTTCACCAAATCTTCCGAACGGTCAATGCTCTCCTCCCACTCATCTCCTTCCACATCAATGAAGATAGCCGGTTTGGCATAGCCACTTGCATCGATGACGGTATCTATTTTTGCAACCTTACCGCTGACGGATGAATGTATGGCTGCTGAAACGAAGCCGCCGGGTTCGGCAATTTTTGTGCCAACTTTCACTACATCACCCTTGGCCACAATGGGCTTTGCCGGAGCACCCAGATGCTGTCCCAACATAATAACCGCCTTTGCAGGAACTTCTGCCTTGACAATGGGCTGATGCGCTGAAAGCTTATTTTCGTGTGGATGAACTCCACCTATTGAAAATGTCTTCAACATACAATTCTGTATTTTAAACGTTTATTTATTCTGCAATCATTATTTGTTCTCAGAAGCCTTCTCCGCTTTTTCCTCAACCGGGGCGGCAACCACCTTCGGAGCCGTTTCCGCCTTAGGAGCTGTTGTTTCTTCTGCCTTCGGCTTACGCGGAGGGAAGTTCAATGCAATAATTGTATGTTGCGGACAAGCCTCTTCACACTTACGACACGACTTACATTTATTGTAATCAATGTATGCCAGGTTGTTCTCCAGCGTAATGGCTTCAAACGGACATACTTTGACACACTTTCCACAACCGATGCAGGCAACCGTACAAGCCTTGCGGGCCACAGCGCCCTTATCCTTGTTCACGCACTGCACGTAAACACGACGTGACTTCTTGCCTTGCGGACGTATTTCGATAATGTTTCTCGGACAAGCTTTGGCACAAGCACCGCAGGCCGTACACTTGGCTTCATCAACCTCGGGAAGACCCGTCTCCGGGTTCATGTGGATAGCACCGAACTGGCAAGCTGCCACACAGTCGCCGCATCCCAGACATCCATAACTACAGCCCGTTTCTCCACCATACAGAGAAGAAGCGATGGCACAACTCTTGGCACCGTCATATTGATTGATTCGAGGACGGTTAGCACACGTACCGTTGCATCTCACCACCGCAACCATAGGCTCGGAAGCGGTTGCATCCAATCCTAAGATTTCGGCCACCTTTGCCATAACCGGCTGTCCGCCCACCGGACAAAGCTTGCCATCCAGCGAACCGGCCTTCACGCATGCGTCTGCAAATCCACTACAACCGGGGTAACCACATCCACCGCAATTTGCCTGTGGCAACACAGCCGAAACCTGGGCAATCCGCGGATCTTCATACACTGCGAATTTCTTGGAAGCGACGTAAAGTATAGCCGCCGAAACCAGCGCTATCACTCCCAACGAAATCACTGCAATCAGAATTACATTCATAAATTAGTTGTTTATTGATTATTTATTATTAGTTAGTTATCTTCCATTGAACGCACTGAAAAAGAGAATTTCTTTCCCAAACGAGCCCTGTTTAACCACAGGCCACCGTAATAGGGCACAAGCAACACTAACGAAGCCAACGCAGAAATCAGCTCGTCGTTACAAAGTGCCATAAAAACAAAAAGGGAAATTACTAAAATAAGAAAAGGGAAAATAAAGGCAAAGGCCACTGCAGAGGCTCCCATGGACAACTCACCCACCACCCAGACTCGTTCACCTATCTGATAAGAAGCGGCATCAGCGTCTGTCACGTCAACTAATTTCTCCTTGACGTCGGCAGAAGTGCAATGCCCCTTGATGCTGCATGCCGCACATGCCGAAGTTTGGACAATTCTCACTTGAAGATGAGAACCGTTTATGTTTTCCACAATACCTTGATGTTTTATAGTATTCGCCATTTTGCAAAGTGTGCATTACAAATCGTGGCAAATTTACGCATAATTTATGAACTGCAAGGGTTTTGGAAGCTTTTTTCTGTGTGCGATAACGCTTTTTTCCCGTTTTAGATACTTGTGGCACACATAATGAACACACATACTGCTACGAATATAAAAAAAGTCCCTCTTCAGAACCGTAAAGAATAATCCGGATTCCAAAGAGGGACCTTAACAATAAAAGGTGAACAATCTGCAAGTGGTATTACCGACAGGCCCCACTATAAAAGCAAGACTACCACGTATAATTAAGTCCGAAACCAAACGTCTCGTTTACCTGGAAATAACTATCACCTACCGTCGGCATGGCACTGTCATCATAACGTGCCCACACATACAGCTTGGCAGACAAATAGCGGTTCAACACAAAATTGACTGTACTTTCCCATTCGATACGAACCCAATCATAACTGGTCAGATAGTCCAAACGAGAATTCAATGTGACAGACGGAATAATGGTCCACGCCACATTGGACTGCACCTGCGAACCAAAACTATGCTTCACACTTTTCCCCTCATCCAATCCATAACTGGTTTCGCTGACTTTGCTGTTGCCCACATAGCGCAAGCTGTAAGACAACGGAGCCAGAAAGACAGAGAGTGTCACCTTATTTTTGGACAGTTTGTAGTCCATACCGATACTGGTAGCCCAATCGGCAGGCGCAAAAAAAGCCGCTTTCAAGTCTTCGCTATTGGCGGGATAGGCCGGACAGAACTGGGTTTTGAATTCAGTTGAAATAGTATAATACCACTTTGCAACCGCCTGTATACCCATTTTGCTGTACAAGCGCAATTGGTCGTTGTTCACCAGATAATTATGAAACTCATCGGAAGGAGCCGATATGAACCCTAATTTTGCTTCCACCAGATTTTCCCACTGGACCTTTTCACGGTCATTATAGTTGGCATAAAATTTCAGATAGGCAAGCACTGAATGCGTACTTTCGCCCCCTTTATACCAGTTGTCAGAGAAGTGGTTCTGAGTAAACTGCAAAGAGCCGTTACCGCCTGTCACCCACCAGTTAGGCTTATGAATAATCACCTCGGCATCTTCCTTTACCCTCACCATGTTTTCCTGCACAAACAGGCGGACAATGCTTGGTCTGGACGATGCCTCCTTCACGATGTTATCCTTGAATGCACGACCTTCGTTAATTTCTCTTTCTGTACTCACCACAAGATCCGGACAATCCACGTACGCCTGCAACAGAGCTCGATCCACCACTTCATCAGAACGTTTTTTGGAAGTAAAAGCCAAGGTGTCGTAAGGCAGCATTTCACTTACAGGAGAAACCAATGTGTCCATTGGATGAAAAGCCCATCGTAACTTGGAAATTCGCTTCAAAGGAGCTGTATAATAAGTAAAAGGCACAAACAACCTATAATAATCAGGATTTGATGCAATATATCTTTCCGGAGTAGTCGGATTATTCAGATAATCCAATATCCCAAAATATTTCTCATAAAGAACGGAAACCGTATCCACTTTAAATATAATTGTGTCTTGCGTACAAAGCAAAGTATCCTGCATTTTCAATTTAAATATCCAACGCTCTTTCAGTATATCCGGTAAAGTATCTGCCTGAACTGTATCTTGTTCATTCACAATACTCGACTCACTCCTTGCCTCCCGCGCCACAATTATCGTATCCCGAAGGCCGTTGCTATCGGGTACTACATTCAGCGCCATAGCTGACGAAGAGAAAACAAGGCTCATTATCCACAAAACAAAATGTCTATTCTTCATACACTTCATAACCATGATTCGAAGGCAAAAATACGTCATTTTTAATTAGGAAACAACCCGTAAGGAAAATAAATGAGGAAAGCTATGGAATACAGCCAACGACACAAGGGGAGAAGCCTCTTTATACAATAAGACGATATTTAACAATGCACATCGGACAAGCGAAAATAATTAAATGCCACAATAAGGGTTCACACCATATTTCGATATTTTAGAATCACAGAACTATGATTTCAAATCCATTCTCCCAGATTATCTCTTGTATCTTCCACCAGCTCTTGCCTACAAGCCCACTATAATCCTGCCAAACATGAGATTTTTACATTTGTTTTAACCAAACCTTATGTACTTCCTCATTTTTTTCATAATTTTGCGCTTTAAAATTGAGAATAAAATCATTAAAACAGTAAAGCTGTGGGAGAAACAAAGTATATTTTCGTCACCGGTGGCGTTGCTTCTTCATTGGGAAAAGGCATCATCTCATCCTCCATCGGAAAATTGCTGCAAGCAAGAGGTTATAAAGTTACTATCCAAAAGTTTGACCCGTACATCAACATCGACCCGGGTACCCTCAACCCCTACGAACACGGTGAATGCTACGTGACAATAGACGGACACGAAGCTGACCTCGACCTGGGCCACTACGAACGCTTCCTAGGCATTCAGACAACGAAAGCCAACAACATCACCACGGGACGCATCTACAAGAGCGTCATCGACAAGGAACGCCGTGGCGACTATCTGGGCAAGACCATCCAGATTATCCCTCACATCACGGACGAAATCAAACGGAACGTGAAGCTACTGGGCAACAAATACAAATTTGACTTCGTCATTACCGAAATAGGCGGTACCGTAGGTGACATCGAGTCATTGCCCTATCTGGAAAGTATCCGCCAGCTGAAGTGGGAATTGGGCAAAGACGCACTCTGCGTACACCTTACTTATGTACCCTATCTGGCTGCTGCCGGCGAGCTGAAAACCAAACCGACACAACACTCTGTCAAGGAACTGCAAAGTGCCGGAATCCAGCCAGACATCCTTGTGCTTCGCACAGAACATGAACTGAGCACAGGCCTCCGCAAAAAAGTAGCACTCTTCTGCAACGTGGACGAAGAAGCCGTCGTGCAGAGCATCGATGCTCCGACCATCTACGAAGTGCCTATCCTGATGCAGGCGCAAAAGTTGGACGAAACAATTTTAAAGAAGATGGGGCTTCCCGTTGGCGACACTCCGGGTCTCGGTCCGTGGCGCAGCTTCTTGGAACACCGCCACAAGGCAGAGAAGACCGAACCCATCCACATAGCCTTGGTGGGCAAGTATGATTTACAGGATGCCTACAAGTCCATCCGCGAAGCCCTTTCGCAGGCCGGTACCTACAATGACTGCAAAGTGTCCGTAGACTTCGTGAACAGCGAAAAGCTGACCGACGATAATATTGCCGAAGCCCTGAAAGGCATGTCAGGCGTACTCATTGGCCCCGGATTCGGTGAGAGAGGCATCCCTGGCAAGTTTGTCGCCATCCGTTATGCCCGCACCCACAACATTCCCACTTTCGGCATCTGTCTGGGCATGCAGTGCATGGCCATCGAGTTTGCCCGCAATGTATTGGGATATGCCGATGCCAACTCTCGCGAAATGAACGAGAAGACACCCCACAACGTCATCGACATCATGGAGGAACAGAAATCCATCACCAACATGGGCGGTACCATGCGTCTGGGCGCCTACGAGTGTGTCCTAAAGCCGGGCAGCAAAGCCTATGAAGCCTACGGCAGCGAACATATTCAAGAACGCCACCGTCACCGTTACGAGTTCAACAACCAGTACAAAGAGGAATACGAAGCAGCCGGAATGAAGTGCACGGGCATCAACCCCGAATCTGACCTGGTGGAAATCGTAGAAATCCCCGACCTCCGCTGGTATGTCGGCACACAATTCCATCCTGAATACAGCAGTACGGTATTGAAACCCCATCCGCTGTTCCTCAGCTTTGTGAAGGCAGCCATCGAATATAAGAACGAGAATAAAGAAAACCAAGCAGACTGACACCTTATTTATATAACAAACAACAGTAAAGAACCCAATGGATAAAAATACCATTACCGGACTGGTCCTGATTGCCATCCTGCTGGTGGGCTTCAGCTTTCTGAGCCGTCCCAGCAAAGAGCAGTTGGCAGCCCAGCAACACTATTACGACTCCATCGCCCAGGTACAGCAGCGCGAAGCTGAACTGAAAGCCAAGGCAGAAGCTGCCCTGGCCAACGAGAAAGAAATGCAGGCAACGGACTCCACCGCCCTTTTCTTCAACGCGCTCAAGGGCGAGAACAAGGGAATCACCATTCAGAACAACCTGGCCGAAATCGTTGTGGACACCAAGGGAGGCAGAATCGCATCCGCCACCCTGAAGGAATACATGGGACAGGACAAGCAGACTCCCGTCACCCTGTTCGACGGAGAGGATGCCTCCATGAACTTCCTGTTCTACAACAAGAAGGAAATCATCCAGTCCGATGACTATTACTTCACGCCTGTCAACCAGACCGATACCTGCGTCACCATGCGCCTGGCTGCCGACAGTGCCAGCTACATCGACTTCACCTACACCATGCACCCCGACACCTATCTGGTGGACTTCACCATCCAGGCGGTCAACATGGAAGGCAAGCTGGCCTCGACCAAAAACAGCGTGGACATCGAATGGTCACAGCGTGCCCGCCAGATAGAAAAAGGATATACCTACGAGAACCGGCTGGCCGAACTGACCTACAAGATTGCAGGCGACGATACGGACTATCTCTCCGCCTCCAAGGACGACAAGGAGGATGTGGCCGAGAAACTGGACTGGATAGCTTTCAAGAACCAGTTCTTCTCCTCCGTATTCCTGGCCGACGCCAACTTTGAGAACGCCAAACTGGCTTCCAAGATGGAGCCGCAGGGCAGCGGATACATCAAGGATTATTCCGCCCAGATGAGCACAGCCTTTGACCCCACAGGCAAGACCCCGACACAGATGTACTTCTACTTCGGTCCCAACCATTACAAGACGCTGACCGCCCTGGACAAGGGACGCGACGACAAGTGGGAACTCAACCGTCTGGTTTACTTGGGCTGGCCCCTGCTACGCTGGGTCAACAAGTGGTTCACCATCAACATCTTCGACTGGCTTTCCAGCTGGGGACTCAGCATGGGCATGGTGCTGCTGTTCATGACGCTCATTGTCAAGATAGTGGTATTCCCCGCCACATGGAAGACCTACATGTCCTCCGCCAAGATGCGCGTGCTCAAGCCGAAAATCGACGAAATCAACAAGAAGTATCCCAAGCAGGAAGATGCCATGAAGAAGCAGCAGGAAATCATGGGACTTTACAGCCAGTACGGAGTCAGCCCCATGGGAGGCTGCCTGCCCATGCTCATCCAGTTCCCCATCCTGATGGCTCTCTTCCTCTTCGTGCCGAGTGCCATCGAGCTGCGCCAGCAGAGTTTCCTGTGGGCCGATGACCTCTCCACTTACGACGCCTTCATCACCTTCCCGTTCCACATACCGTTCCTGGGAAGCCACCTCAGCCTGTTCTGCCTTCTGATGACAGTGACCAACATCCTCAATACGAAGTACATGATGCAACAGCAGGATACCGGAGCCAATCCGCAAATGGCCGCCATGAAGTGGATGTCATACCTGATGCCCGTCATGTTCCTGTTCATCCTGAACGACTATCCCTCGGGACTGAACTACTACTACTTCCTGTCTACCCTCATCAGTGTGGCCACCATGATTATCATGCGCAAGATGACCAACGAGGAAGCCTTGCTGGCCCAACTGGAAGCCAACAAGAAAGACCCGAAAAAGATGAAGAAAACGGGATTCGCAGCCCGATTGGAGGCCATGCAGAAGCAGCAGGAAGAGCTGATGAGACAACGCCAGCAGCAACAGCAGAGGCACTGATAGCGTAAAAGTTTTTCATACAGCGAGGCCGGTTTTGCAATTGTTTGGCTATCAAGCAAATGGCAATAGCCGGCCTCACCTGTATCCTGAGGTACCCATACCTATATCCCGAGGTAGCCTCACCTATATCCTGAGGCTGTCTCAGTCCTATAGAGAGCCTGCCACCCCTCGCATCTGTAAACATTAATATACATACATCCATGCAGACCCCTTACACCAACAAGCAGATATGGCTCATAGCCTACCCCATCCTCATCAGCCTGATTATGGAACAGCTGATCGGAATGACCGACACCGCCTTCCTGGGCCGTGTGGGCGAGGTGGAACTGGGTGCATCGGCCATTGCAGGCGTGTTCTATATGGTCATCTTCATGGTGGCCTTCGGGTTCAGCATCGGAGCGCAGATACTCATTGCCCGCCGCAACGGCGAACAGCAGTACCGCGAGATAGGCCCCCTGTTCTATCAGGGCATCTACTTCCAGACCGGCCTGGCAGCCGTGCTGTTCCTTCTCTCCTACTGCTTCTCCCCCCTCCTGCTGAAGCGCATCATCGCCTCGCCGCAGATTTACGAGGCCGCCACCGCCTACCTGCACTGGCGGGTATTCGGGGCCTTCTTCTCGTTCAGCGCCGTCATCTTCCGTGCCTTCTTCCTGGGCACTGTGCAGACCAAGACGCTCACGCTGAATTCCATTGTCATGGTGCTGAGCAATGTGGTGTTCAACTACATCCTCATCTTCGGCAAACTGGGACTGCCTGCACTGGGCATAGCCGGCGCCGCCATCGGCTCGTCGCTGGCCGAACTGGTATCGCTGGTGTTCTTCATCATCTATACGCGCTGCCGCATCGACTGTTGCAAGTACGGCCTCGACCGCATCCCCCGCTTCCAGTGGCCGGTGCTGCGCCGCATGCTCGATGTATCCTTCTGGACCATGCTGCAGAACTTCCTTTCGCTCTCCACCTGGTTCCTGTTCTTCCTCTACATCGAACACCTGGGCGAGCGCTCACTGGCCGTAACCAACATCATCCGCAGTGTCAGCGGCATCCTGTTCATGGTAATGATGGCCTTTGCCTCCACCTGCGGGTCACTGGTGAGCAACCTCATCGGTGCCGGCCATGCTGACAGCGTACAGCCGACCATCCGCCAGCACATTCGTCTGGCCTACCTTCTGGTTCTTCCGCTGGCCCTGCTTTTCTGCCTCTTCCCCAACCTCGTACTGGGCATCTATACCGACATCGACGCCCTGCGCCAGGCCTCGGTACCTTCCCTGTGGGTAATGTGCTCCACCTACCTGGTGCTGGTGCCTGCCAACGTCTACTTCCAGGCCGTCTCCGGCACGGGCAACACCCGCACCGCCCTCTGCCTGGAAATGGCCGTATTGGTCATCTACGTGGCCTACATCACCCTCATCATCCTATATCTGCGCCTCGACGTAGCCCTCTGCTGGACATCCGAAGTCGTCTACGCCACCTTCATCCTCCTCTTCTGCCACCACTATCTGAACAGGGGAAACTGGATTCAAAAAAGAATCTGATATTTTGCATACAACTACCCTTCGACACCATAAACAGAGAAGCGTTCACTTCACTTTTCTGCAATCAAAGCTACCAACTTCCCCCCCCCCTTTTTTAGAACAAGACCTTTTCACCTATGAACATAAAAAAAGCTGCTCCGCACTTGCAGAGCAGCTTTCATATAAAGAGTAGGATGATTACTGTTGAGCCAATTTGCCGTCAGAACCCAGCACATTGATGATTTTGTGCTTGTACATCTTCTCCATATTGTCACGAGCCGGACCCAGATACTTGCGCGGATCGAATTCAGCAGGTTTCTCAGCGAAGACCTTACGAACAGCAGCTGTCATAGCCAGACGAGAGTCTGAGTCGATGTTAATTTTGCAAACTGCAGACTTGGCAGCCTTACGCAATTCGTCTTCGGGGATACCGATAGCAGCTTCCAGCTTGCCACCATATTTGTTGATAGTATCAACTTCTTCCTGAGGAACTGAAGAAGATCCGTGCAGTACGATGGGGAATCCCGGCAGTTTCTCCATCACAGCGTCGAGTACTTCGAATGCCAAAGGAGGAGGAACCAGACGACCAGTCTTCGGGTCAACGTGGCATTGTTCGGGCTTGAACTTGTATGCACCGTGAGAAGTACCGATAGAGATAGCCAAGCTGTCGCAACCTGTACGGGTAGCAAAGTCGATTACTTCTTCGGGATCTGTATAAGTGTGGTGTTCAGCAGAAACTTCATCTTCTACACCGGCCAACACACCCAGCTCGCCTTCTACAGTTACGTCGAACTGATGAGCGTAGTCAACAACCTTCTTGGTCAAAGCTACGTTTTCCTCATAAGGCAGGTGAGAACCGTCGATCATTACAGAAGAGAAGCCCATGTCGATGCAAGACTTGCAGAGTTCGAAGCTGTCACCATGATCCAGGTGAAGCACGATTTCAGGATGTGCGCAACCCAATTCCTTGGCATATTCAACAGCACCTTCAGCCATATAGCGCAACAAAGTCTGGTTGGCATAGTTGCGTGCGCCTTTGGAAACCTGCAGGATAACCGGTGACTTCGTTTCAACGGCAGCCTTTACAATGGCCTGCAATTGCTCCATATTGTTGAAGTTGAAAGCCGGGATAGCATAACCGCCTTTAATGGCACGAGCGAACATATCTCTGGTGTTCACAAGGCCCAAATCTTTGTAATTAACCATTTTGTTTAAAGTTTATTGTTAGTGAATCAATAATTCTATGCAAAAGTAAGCATTCTCTTTCAAATAGCGGTCGACAATACAAATAAAAAAACTCTCCGAACAAAGGAAAAGCAATCATTTTCCAACTGTTTGAAGAGTTTTAACAAAGGATTGTAATGTCCATGTTACAAGTCTGGAAAATACTCCTTTCTTTGCAACACAATCTATTTTCTCAAGTAAATGATAGTGGGCAGATGGTCACTGTACCCATTCAGCCACGTGCGTCCTCCGTGTGTACGTAAAGGAGAGCCCTTATACTTGCCATCCTGTTGGATAAGGTAGTCACGTAGGAAAACTTGATTGTCATCGAAGCGTAATTCCTTTCGTTTTTTCAGCAAAGGCTTTGACAAGACAATCTGATCAAACAAGTTCCATTTGCCACGATAGAGCAACGTACCGATTCCCTTGTCTTCCAACGTCTCCCACCAAGGATTGTAGTACTCGGTTTTCTTCACATCCTTCCTGTATTTACGAGCCCCCAATGTCTTCATACTTTCGTCCATCGGGTCATCGTTCATATCACCCATTACTATCAGTTTCAGCTTTTTATCCTCACGTCTCAACGAATCGGCCAACGCCTTTACCTGACGGGCGGCATGTACACGCACCGGTGATTCGGCTCCACGTGAAGGCCAATGGTTGACAATGACACACACGCGCTCGCCTGCCATCCGGCCATCCACAATCAGAAAGCCTCGTGTCAGGTGCGTTGTGTCGCCCTGATAAGGTTGTGAAAGTACCAATTTGGAACGAGTTACCTCGTACTGGTTCGGGTCGTAGAGCAAAGCGCAGTCAATACCTCGCTTGTCTGGACCTTCATAGTGAATATATTTGTATTGCGAAACAGCAGGCTGTTTCAACAAATCATTCAGTACACGATCATTCTCCACTTCAGCCACTCCGATAAAAGCGGGTCCCTGCGGCACACGTTCACGAGACAACTCACCCAGCACTCGGGCAATATTCTTCAACTTAGCCTCATACTTTTCAGATGTCCATTTATAACTGCCCCCTGGCAAAAAATCGTAATCGTTCTTGCCGGCATCGTGGATGGTGTCGAACAGATTCTCCAAATTGTAAAATGCCACACTATACAGCCTACGCTCTACGTCCTGTGCCCAAAGACTGAATACACAGAAACAAAAAAGTCCTAAGAACAAAAGTTTTTTCATAATTATACAGATTATTTGCCTGCAAAAAAAAGAAATAAAATGAGATAAAACTATTTTTTGGCCAAACTTTTTTTCCATTTCAAATAAATAGCGCTATCTTTGCACGCTGAAAAGTTTAATGACCATTACACCACTATTTGTTACCAGCAATAGTAACCGAAATAAAAAATTAAAAACGATATCGAAATGAAAAAAGGTATTCATCCCGAAAATTACCGTCCGGTAGTATTCAAAGATATGTCAAACGGTGACATGTTCCTGTCTCGCTCCACAGTCAGCACAAAAGAGACTATCGAATTCGAAGGCGAAACTTATCCGTTGGTAAAACTGGAAATCTCCAGTTCTTCACACCCGTTCTACACAGGCAAGTCCAAGTTGGTTGATACTGCAGGCCGCGTTGATAAGTTCATGAGCCGCTACGGAAACCGCAAGAAATAATCCTACATCCCAATTGTAGAAGAAAAAAGGCTGTTCCAACCTAATGGTACAGCCTTTTTTGCATATATCCCCTCCTAAAAGGGGCAACCACTCTTTGAAGTATTATTCAGAATACAGCTCAGTACATTTGTTTATATACAAAAGATTAAACCCACCAACCTTAGTCTAAAGAAGAATCTGTGCCCCCTTAATTTGCAAAAATCAACCAATCAAAAGATACCTCACCACGCCAGAATCAACTGGTACCTTAACTGGAGAAATTTGAGAAAAAAGAACGAATGCCAAGCCCTTGAAAACTATGTACACCGTCTAAAGCAAAGGTTCTTTGACAAAATAAATGAATACTCAACAATGAAGTTTGGAGAGCTTCGTACCCAAAGTTGCCTACTGTAGGAACGAAGGTTACCTACCATCAATGCGAAGGTCGCCTACTATCCGGATAAAAATATGAAAAGAAGGAGGATAAACAGTATAAACAACTGAGATTCAAACACATACACAAATCCGCCCAAAGTCTCATACATTGTAAGCATCTTTAACCGCCAATCAGTGTCCGTTAACAATGCCTACCTATGAAAATGTTCTTCAATTGAACACATACTGTA
The DNA here is from genome assembly GCF_949298305.1 of uncultured Bacteroides sp. Classification (GTDB taxonomy): domain Bacteria; phylum Bacteroidota; class Bacteroidia; order Bacteroidales; family Bacteroidaceae; genus Bacteroides. The sequence continues at coordinate 26,313 of NZ_CASFWU010000014.1, forward strand.
TCAATACACCACTTTATCTAAAATGCCATTCAGCCAAGCAATAACTATCCCATAATTGCTCATCGGAACATGTTGCCGTTTGGCAGATTCAATGCGGCTTAGGACATGCCGACGATTAAACATGCAGCCCCCACAATGAATGACAAAATCGAAAGCCGAGAGATCGTCGGGAAAATCGGCACCAGAAACCATGTCTATTCGCAGCCCTTCACCAATCCGTTTACGCAACAAACGTGGTATCTTGACACGTCCTATATCCTCTGATAAGGGAGCATGAGTACAAGCTTCGGCAATCAAGACATGAGACTGCTCCGTCAATCGTTCTATGGCAGAGGCACTCTCCACATAATAACCAATATCCCCTTTCTGGCGGGCAAACAGTACAGAAAAGGAAGTAAGCAGACTCTCGGCAGGTTTCTGTGAATAAACATCATGAAAGACCTGAGAATCAGTCACAATCAGGCGAGGAGGTTTCACTAATAGACGAAGAGTTGAAGCGAACTGATTTGTAGTACAACACATCACCGAGCAATGCCCGTCAAGCAACTCACGCAAAGTCTGCACCTGAGGTAAAATCAAACGTCCTTTTGGAGCCTGGATATCTTGAGGCATCACAAGCAATACCAAATCACCTTCAGCGACCAAATGAGACACGATAGTTGGCTGCATCACATCTGCCGCCAGTCTTACCAATTCCTGAAGTACGCAATCAATCCCTTCCCCACTGACAGCACTTACTACAAATGGGCTCTTGCCACAAGCACACCTCACACGCTCCACTGCCTCCTGAGGTTGGTTGAGCAAATCAGCCTTATTGAGCACAATGATAACAGGTATGTTTTTCTCCTGAAAAATCTTCAGCCAATGTAACTCAACCACAAGCTCAGTATCTGTACATACAAGGATTGCTACATCAGTCTTATCTACCGTTTTCAGAGTCTTATCCATGCGCAAAGCTCCCAATTCTCCTTCATCATCAAATCCGGCAGTATCAATGAAAACACAAGGTCCCACACCATGCAACTCCATCGACTGATAAACAGGATCGGTAGTAGAGCCGGGTATGCCAGACACAAGTGCAGCCTGCTGGCCGGTCAAAGCATTAAGCAACGAAGACTTACCGCTATTTCGCTTTCCATAAATAGCAATATGCAAACGATTGGAACGTGGAGTATTATTCATTCTAAAATCAATATCGGGAATAAAGAGGAGAAAGTTTTATATCTACAAAACCACCAATCACACAAAAACAATCCTCTCCCCTCAACTAAAAAATATAATCAAAATCTGAAATCGCGTTCACCTTCTGTAATCCTTTTCAAATATTCGGACGTACGGTTTCGTATCGGCTCACTAGGCACGTGCTGCAACTCCCGCTCTATCATCTGCTTGCCCAGTTCGCGGGTCTCCGGAGAGGCATAATCCTGAAGATATTCCTGCAAGGTAATCAGGGCATTGGGCGAGCAACAGTTGGCAATCTGCCCCGATTTGAGCAATGACATGAAACGGTCGCCCGTACGTCCAGCGCGGTAACAGGCCGTACAGAAACTGGGAATGTAGCCCAAGCGCAACAGCCAATTCACCACCTCGTCCAATGTGCGCGTATCGCTCACATCAAACTGCGCCGAGTTATTCTCAGGCACTTCGGGCGTGACATAGCCACCGACACTGGTCCGCGAACCACCACTAATCTGCGAAACGCCCAATTCAAGAACCTGCGCACGGGAACTTTGTGACTCTCGGGTAGATACTATCATACCCGTATAAGGCACACTGACACGGATAACCGCTACAATTTTACGGAATATTTCATCGGATATAGCATTTTCAAAAGTAGATGCATCAATGTCATCAGCCGAACAGATGCGGGGCACACTGATAGTATGCGGTCCCACACCGAACGCAGCCTCCAGATGCTCGGCATGCATCAGCAGGCCTACGAAATCATAACGATAGGTATTCAAACCAAACAAGACTCCCAAGCCCACATCATCAATGCCGCCCTGCATAGCCCTGTCCATAGCCTCCGTATGATAGGCATAGTTACTCTTGGGTCCGCGCGGATGGAGCTTCTCGTAGTTCTCCTTGTGATAAGTTTCCTGAAAAAGAATGTAGGTGCCAATACCGGCCTCTTTCAGGCGACGGTAATCCTCCACTGTGGTAGCAGCAATGTTGACGTTTACCCGCCGGATTGCCCCGTTCTTGTGACGGATACTATAAATAGTCTGTATAGACTCTAAAATATACTCCAGGGGATTGTGCAACGGATCTTCGCCGGCTTCCAGTGCCAAGCGTTTATGTCCCATGTCCTGCAGGGCAATAACCTCACGGCGTATCTCATCCTGTGTCAGTTTCTTACGGGTGATAGTCTTATTTTTTAAATGGTAGGGGCAATAAACACATCCATTCACACAATAATTGGACAGATAGAGGGGAGCAAACATCACAATGCGGTTGCCGTAGAACCGTTGTTTGATGTCCTTGGCCAGGGAGAAAATTTCTTCCAACAAATCGGGCTGCTCGCACTCCAGCAGTACGGCAGCCTCGCGGTGGCTAAGTCCTTTGCAGGCACGTGCCTTTTCTATCAGCAACCGAATCAGTGCCGTATCGTTCTTGTGGGCCTCTGCATAAGACAAGGTATCCAGTATTTCTTCGTGACAGATGAATTCTCCGGCCAAAGATGATTTTACGTTGTACATAAGTGGTTTTAATTTAAGTTTCGCAAGTTTATTAACGGGTTGTAGTCAAGAAGTTAAGCCAACACCTTTTATGAATGGTAAATGGTTAATGGTTAATGATAAATGATAAATGGTAAATGGTAAGTGATGAATAAATTCTTCATTCTTCATTCCTCATTCTTCATTTCTCCGTTTTTTCATTATCTTGTCTATTGACTTTAACTTCTAAGCCCACCCTGGTGAGACCTCTCCCCCTTCGGGGTGAGTTGGAGGGGGCTTCCTTCTAACTCCTCTAACTCCTGCAAGTTTATGATTTTATAAGTTGAAAAGTCGGTCAGCTGCAAGAATAAACACCTCAGTCTCCCGACTCCCCATTATACATCTCCGAAATCTCCTCTTCCCCAATCAATTCTATAACCGATAGACTCGAGTTGGCTTTGTAACTGAGCTATGCCTTCGGCCGATTCGGCACCCAAGCAGGCTTTGTCATCATAAAGCGCATAGTTGCTGCGAAGTGACGACGGGGAAAGATTGGGCATCACGACGTTGGCACCTGCCAAAATGCCCCGTGTACGTCCCTCGGGTGACAGGGTTGCCAAGGCTGTCGTAGATGGTATCAATGCCAACGGGTGCATGAGGCGTAGAATGGAGAGCAGGCGGAGTGTTTGCCGCAAGTTTCCTGCCGGTTCATGAGCAAAGGGAGTGGCATGATGCGGTAGGAAAGGACCAATACCAATCATCTGCGGACGGAAACGTTGGATGAAAAGCAAGTCATCCACCAGGTGGTTTACAGTCTGCCCCGGAGAACCGACCATAATGCCGGTACCCGTCTGATAGCCAATGCTCTTCAAGTCATCCAGACAGCGCAGACGATTGTCGCGCGACATGCCTGGAGGATGCAGGCTACGGTAGTGAGCCGAATCATACGTTTCGTGACGCAACAGATAACGGCTGGCACCTGCCCGAAAGAAGCGCTCATAGGACTCGCGCGATTTCTCACCCAATGAAAGAGTGATGGCACAATCGGGCCAGATGGTGTGAATGGCCGACACCACTTCTTCCACAAAATCATCCGTCTGAAGCGGATCTTCCCCACCCTGCAAAACAAATGTACGGAAACCCAGACTGTAACCAATCCGGCAACACTCCAGGATTTGCACTTTATTCAAACGGTAACGTTGTAGCCCACGATTGGCAGAACGGATGCCGCAATAGTAGCATCCATTGCGGCAATAGTTGCTGACTTCTATCAGTCCTCGCACATATACACCGTTCCCAAAATGAAGACGGGCGACCGAACGCGCCGCATTGGCCAACAAAGTTTCCAATTCGGCATCATCCGTTTCCACCAGCAGCGCCAGTCTGTCGGGCAACAAGGTACGATCACGGCGCAACTGCTCTACCCATTCTTCCCACGGCATCATTCCTCCTTATGCAAGTTCTCGTAGGTCTCGCGCCGTTTGAGCAGCTCCTGATTAAGCTGACGACGACCCGACATAAAATCGTTGTGCGCACTGGGCCCGGAGATGCAACCGCCTTCGCAGGCCATCACTTCAATAAACTTAGCTTGTACCTTACCCGTCTTGGCCGCCGCGCGCAATAAACCGATATTCTTTTTATTGAGGTCGGACACCTGAATCATCGGTATGCTGTCAGCCTCCTTACCCAAATAGGCCTTGATGGCACCAGCCACACCACCAGCTTGTGCAAATCCATGCGCTTCACGCACAGAAGTATAGCTGACACTATATGCAGGAGTCTCCTTCAACTCAATATGGAAGCCAGCAAACACAGAAGCCAGTTCCTCAAAAGTCATCACATAATCTACGCATTCGTCCCGACGAGCTTCCTTGCGTTTAGCAACACACGGGCCGATAAAAACAATCTTAGCATCAGGATGCTGCTTCTTGGCAATGCGAGCAGCATAATACATGGGCGAGCCTGTAGTAGATACATATTTTCTCATTTCGGGCACATGCTTCTCCACCATTTCTATGTAAGACGGACAACAGGAAGTAGTCATGAATGCCTGTCCTTCCTCGAGTTTCTCCTTCAATTCCGCAGCCTCGTGACTCACGGTATCCATGGCTCCCTGCGCCACCTCAATGACATCGGCAAAGCCCACTTTCTTCAATGCGCCGTACACTTCTTCAATGGTAGAATTGAATTGTCCCAAAACAGAAGGTGCAGGAATAGCTACCACCTTGCTGCCATTGCGTATCTCGCCCAACACATCGAACACCTGCGAAATTTCAAAAATGGCACCAAAGGGGCAAGCATTCAGACACTTGCCGCAATATATGCACTTGGACTCGTCTATGTGTTCAATATTGTCTGCATTTTTACTGATGGCTTTCACCGGACATGCCTCCTCGCAAGGCACAGGTATATAGACAATAGCATGATAAGGACAATTTTGATGACATTTGCCGCAACTAATGCAGGTGTCGTGGTCAATCATGGCCTGCCCATTCTTCTTGAAACGGATAGCATCCTTGGGACAATTCATGTAACAGCTGCGTGCCACACATCCACGACACAGGTTGGAAACCTCGTAATTAACCTGTACACAGGAAGAGCAAGCCTCATCAATGACACAAAGAATGTTCTCCTTCAGTGCCCGTTTCTGCTCCACTACCCGACGGGCATAATCGGAAAGCGGTGTCAATTCATCCGTCTCATCCTCCATATCAAAGCCTAGAAGTGGCAGCATTTTATACTTATAAACTGCCCTTTCCTTGTGTATACAGCACCGCCCCAACGGACGTCCGCGTCGCGGGCTTAATTCAATGGGCAGACGGTCTATTTCACCTACCAGCTCATTCTGGTTCCACAAGTCAACAAGTTTCGCCAACAATTTGTGGCGCACAATCATTACGTTATTGGTAAAAGCCATAAATTATAGTTAGTTAAGTTTCGTTCACGAAACATGAATTAGTTAGAATCAGTGCACAAAGATAACGAATACGGATTTTTTAACCAAAAGAAAAAAAGGAAATAAAAAGCAGGAACAATCCCGTCATGTTACTTAACAGGGTCATTCGATTATCTTCTTTTGTCCTCTATCCTTGTCTTCACACCCATGGAAAGCATACTGAAAATTCTATGAACCGCAGCACATCTGCATCAGAGTGGTTTCTTCAGCAAAACGAACTTGCTTTTATATTGTTCAGTCACATGTTTCCAAAAACGAAGAAAATCTGCATACACATCCGAAGGATAAAAGCCTTTGTGAACAACCAATCGATGAATCACTCTCAATTCATTATGCTCAGCACTGACTTGTGAAGAGAATTCGCCAAACTGACTACTAAGTGACGTAGATGAAGGAACAAATTCCATCTCATATTCATCAGGGAAAGAGATATACAAGGTATCTGCATCCATATACCCTTGTTCAACATAAATGGGCTGAGTCCGTTCATGACGAAGCGAGAAATCCGGTACATCCCTGAACACGTTGACTGGTACAAACAAACGATTACCCGTCTTACTACCATACTTTCCCACATTCAATTCGTAAGTAAGCTTCAAAGACGGAAATGCCTTTTTCTGTTCTTCCACATGCCAATCCGTAACCTGAACCCGCGAAAGCCCCACTCGTGAACGTATCAACTGTTCCTGTCGGTCAGGATTCATCGAAGCAATTGCGGCATTCTCTTCATACTGCCCTAACCAGGCTCCTTCGCGCACCCGAATAACAGCATCGCCCGCTGGAAGTATCCGGATTTTCGCACAAACAATCTGTCTGTTTAAAGAATCGGGATAATCGGGGATTCTACACAACCGCCCACCAGACGATTCAACCAACAAGGCATCATGTCCGGCTATGGAACGATGAACATATCCAAAGGGCAATTGAGGATTTGTACACTCCAACCACAAGGTATCGTTGGGAAGAGGTACCTGCAAAACGACATGATTCATCTGATTGGCACTGGAAAAATCAGGAATCAATCTGGCTCTTTCTGTACTGACAACTGCATAGGTGGACGGAATGCCCAATTCTTTCAACATGGCACGCATGTAGTTCGTCAGGCCTTTACAATCACCAAAACCCAACTGAGAGACCTCGGCAGCTGCTGCAGGTTGCAAACCACCTATTCCCAACTGGATACTGACATAGCGAGTTGTAGCAGCCAGGAAATCGTAAACGGCTTTCACTTTCTCCCGTTCCGTATTACAGCCTGACACTAATTCATGTAAACGCTGTTTCACGGATTCGTCCAACACATCACGGTCAGTCTGCAACTGGTACAACCATAATCCGTAGTTCCTCCATGTGTCCAAGTTTCCTTTCACCTTGTCAAATTCAAAAGCCGAAGGGGCAAAATAGACCATCGGCAACAAATCGCTCCAAGAAGGGGACAAAGGTTCCTTATTCAAAGGCGGCAAATCAGTCGCAATGACCTGAATCTGCTGCTTCCCATCCGCTGTCACTTCATCCCGTATATCCACATTTCTGTTATCCAAATTCTTAGCATAATATCTGCACGATTGGCTCACAGGAAGCTTTATTGAGTAGAAAGCCTTTTTGACCAACTGGTTAAAAGAAGTCTGAGGCATAAATGTGGGAAAACCGATGACTCCATTACGGCACTTCTCTTCCCACTCATATTTGACTGTATAGGGAAAGGAAGGATAATTGCAAATAAAATAATACCGATAATCATCAGTCAAGAGCGATGAGGAATACTCAGAAACCTGCAAATCCGATTTTCGGATTTTCCTTACCCGATTACCTTTTAAATCTAAAATTTCGCCCGAAAAATTATTCAAAGAAACATATTTGTCACAAAAACATACGAATGCCGCATCCTGCTCACCCATACGGTCGAACACCGTGATAATCAATGAATTTTTCGAAACATATTGCGTCGCAGAGGTACATTCCACCTCAGTCCGGGCTTCAAGCACCATCGAATGCAGGTTCCCTTGAGCCGAAAGGTTGAACAATCCGCCCCAACCAATACAACAAACGTATGCAAAAACAATCCAGCGCATCTTTACTTCACGATTTCCGGTTGCAACTGCTTCTTCAGAACAATGAGAGCACCATTCTTCTCCACGGCTCTATTCCATATTTCCTGCAACTGAGCATAGTATTCAGCTGGTAACTTATGTGCTTTTACTTGAAATTCGTATTTCAGATATACAGTCCTGTCCTCGCGACTAATCCAATAATTGAACAGCAACTGATTGTCTTCGGTTTTCACTTTACTGCCTTGGGGCATTTCCTCAACCTGATACCCTTCAGGAAGTTCTAATTCACACGTCAGATTCACTTGGTACGGATAGTCAAATTCAACAGGCAACACACGTTTAGTCTGAACAAAAGGCGATTCCACCAATTGCTTGAATATCATAGGATTGACATACAACATATCGCCTGCCTGCTCCAAAATCTTCTCAAAATCAGCTTCTTCCTGCAAAGCTCCACCGAAATGGTTCTCGGGTTCCGTTACCTGAACATTACTGAACACAAAATCTTCGCCAGTCAAACAAGGCAACATTTCCCCACGTTGTTTTTTGCTGCGGTATTCCAAACCATATTGTCCCAACATGGTTACTTGCCTATGCCCTTTCAACTTTCCATCCAAGATAGAAGCTTGAACTCGAATAGCCAATAAATTATTGGAGATTTGCATAAGATTGACCCACCTTTTTTCTTCAGGGACATTCATAGCCAGCAAACGTCCTTTGTCTACTGCGAGCTCACTTGGAAGTACGTTGAACGTAAGAAGGGGCATCGAACTATCCAAATAAATAAAATCGTTCTTCTCTGGATTATAGACAGCCACTACAAATGAATTAAACTTCTGAAAAGTAGGGAAGCTGACAGGAAGTTTTCCCAAAGAACGCCGGCTGAGAGCAACAGGATAAGCTTTCAGGCCAAAGCCTTTGAGAATGCTGATAAAGATAAAATTCAAATCCGCGTTAGTTCCACTTTTTTGCTTAACTACCTTATCTATATTATCGCAATAGAAACCATAATTTCCATTCCACGCCAACTGACTCTTCAATAATTCGAAAGCGGCTTTAACTTTTTCCTCAAAAGGAGGAGTCTCACCATATTCCTGCTTCAACTTTTCAATTGCATTTTGAGACTCCACCACAAAAGGAGTGGTCAAACGCAACCATCTTCCAAATCCCTGATGCTCACTATCGAGCAATACCTTATCCACGTCCGCCCAGTTCTTACTATAAGGCTTATAACCTTCACCCGGGAAATTTGTTCCTTGCAAATCAAAACTCAATTGAATTCTATAGTCCTCAGGACACCAGCAGAAAGGTTCATCCTGACGCAAGGCCGGTAACTCGTGTGCTGTAAAAATATATTGCTCAGCGGGAATTCTAAAATTGCTTGCCACCTTACTTGGCCCACTTTCAACCGTGCTGACAGCATTGATGACAGAACTTTCACGTTCTACCTGAATCAAATTTTTCCCTCCATATTCGATATTAAAAATCAAAACATTCGGAATAGTCACCATATACCGATTATACACCACAGGAATTTCCTCCTGCATCATCCAATTTTCAATATGCGAAAAATAGTCAGAAGTTATTGTATAACTGTATTCTATAACCGTACCTTTCCGGACATTCGGAAGAGAAAATTTGCGTACCTTATAAAAAGAACTGATACGTTCGTCTGAAACCAGATTTTTCTTCAATGAAGATTTTACAATTTTGCCTTTTTCCCAATTGTAAGAACTTCCCTTCAAATCTAAAATAATGTCCTGCTCTTTATCACGTTCATCCGGTGCATAATAAGGAATACTCACATCGGCATATTCCATTCCCTCCGATTTCAGAATCTTAACGCGCACCCAATACTCGGTTGTCAACTGAAACTTTCCTTTATAAGTAAAATAACTTGTTCCTTCCTTAATCAGATAAACAGCAGAAGCTGTCGTGTCATTTTCATAGATTTCCATCGCAACTTCTTCTTTAGAAGGTTTGCCATATTTCATATTCGGTTCAATGGCATAAGTTGAACAGAGACATCCGACTATAAACCATAAGAGTAATGTGCTGCAAATGTTTTTCATAATTTTATTGGCTTTAAATGGAACAAATAAGGTTTTCAAAGCAGAATATGCACTCGTATATCCGGCGACTCACTCTAATATCATGTTTTATTCTCAACTCAGAAAGAAGGAACTTAAGTTTCGGATTTAATATTTCCCTGGTAGTTAATCAGTTAAGGAGTTAAGCCAATACATTGTGAGCTGTTTGTTTTTCTATTGGCTTTTAACTCCTAAGCCCGTCCAAGACGGGCGATAACTCCTTTTAAGTCCTGGCTTCGCCGATTTTCAATTCGGTAAAACCGAAACTTGCAGGAAGGAACATCCATCTTTCCCATCACCCCTGCAAATCTCGCCATTGCAAAATTTACAGGGGTTAATGCTGATTAATGGAAACATACTTCCATTGAAAAGCCTTGCATTATTTGCGGAAAGGCGGACGCACTACAACAGCTTTCAACTTACGACCACGCATGTCAATACAGATTTCAGTGCCCGGTTTACTATATTCAGGCTTCACATAACCCATCCCGATACCGATTTTACGAGTAGGAGACATGGTACCTGATGTTACTGTACCTATTTCAGCTCCATCGGTACCAAACAGGGCGTAGCCGTGACGAGGGATGCCACGCTCTACCATCTCAAAGCCTACCAGTTTGCGTGTAGTACCTTCCAGCTTCTGACGCTCCAGCATGGCACGGTTGGTAAAGTCCTTGCCATCTACGAATTTGGTAATCCATCCCAAGCCGGCCTCAATAGGCGAAGTCGTATCGTCCAGGTCATTGCCATAAAGACAGAAACCCATTTCCAAACGCAGGGTGTCACGGGCTCCCAGTCCGATAGGCTTAATGCCAAACTCAGCTCCAGCCTCAAAAACAGCATCCCATATTTTCATGGCATCTTCGGGGTAGAAATAGAGTTCAAAGCCTCCTGCTCCTGTATAGCCGGTATTTGAAATGATGACATCCTTTACTCCTGCAAATTCACCATGCGTGAAATGATAATAAGGAATAGTGGATAAGTCAATGGAAGTAAGTTTCTGTAAGGCAAGAATGGCTTTGGGACCTTGTACGGCCAGTTGCGCCATACGGTCGGATGCATTTTCCAGTTCGGCACCCACAGTGTTGTGACTGACGCACCAGTTCCAGTCCTTTTCTATATTGGAAGCGTTCACTACCAGCAGGTATTTCTCAGGCTCGTATTGATAGACCAACAGGTCATCTACAATGCCGCCATCTTCGTTGGGGAAACAGCTGTATTGCACCTTTCCGGGAGCATCGGCCGTAACAGGAGTCAGCGCAGCCACATTGTTGGAAGTGACCTTCTGCAGGAAAGCAAGCGCATGAGGACCCTTCACCCAAAATTCGCCCATGTGAGAGACATCAAAGACGCCTACGCCCTGGCATACGGTGAGATGTTCGTCGATGATGCCCGAATATTCAATCGGCATGTTATATCCCGCAAACTCGTGCATCTTGGCACCCAGCGAGATGTGTTTTTCGGTAAACGGTGTTGTTTTCATTTCTTGTAATTGGATTAAAGTTATTCTGTATTATCGCTCAAAGACTATGCTTGTCCCACGATTTCTGCAATCTTCACAACGACATTCATAGCCTTCTCCATGCTCTGGATGGGGACAAACTCAAAACGCCCGTGGAAATTAAGGCCTCCAGCAAAAATATTGGGACAAGGCAATCCTTTGAAAGAAAGTTGCGCGCCGTCCGTTCCACCACGGATAGCCTTTACATGAGGTTCCACCCCAGCAGCCTTCATGGCTTCGAAAGCAATGTCTATGACATGCATCACAGGCTCGATTTTCTCCCTCATATTATAATATTGGTCACGCACTTCAATCGTGGCTGTACCTTCGCCATATTCGGCATTGATAAAAGCCGTCAGACGCTCCATGCGTTGCTTGCGCTGCTCAAAACGGGCACGGTCGTGATCGCGGATAATATAAGATACCGTTGTCTGCTCCACTTCACCCTGGATACCTATCAGATGGAAGAAACCTTCGTAACCATCCGTATGCTCGGGTGATTCACTTTCGGGCAACAGAGCAATGAAACGATTGGCAATACGAATGGAGTTAACCATCTTGTTCTTGGCATAGCCCGGGTGCACATTGCGTCCTTTGAAGATTATTTTGGCCGAAGCCGCATTGAAGTTCTCAAACTCCAATTCTCCGACTTCACCGCCGTCCATGGTATAAGCCCAGTCGCAACCGAACTTCTCCACATCGAACTTGTGCGCTCCCAAGCCGATTTCCTCGTCGGGATTAAAGCCGATGCGTATCTTGCCATGCTTAATCTCAGGATGCTGCTGCAAGTAGACGATGGCCGAAACAATTTCGGCAATACCAGCCTTGTCATCGGCACCCAACAGAGTCTTGCCATCGGTCACAATCAGGTCCTCGCCTTTGTGGTCAAGCAACTCGGGGAACTGTACAGGTGACAAGACTATGTTCTCGTCGGCACACAGTACAATCTCGCCTCCGTCATAGCCCTGCACGATGCGTGGAGATACATGCTTGCCACTCATGTCAGGACTGGTGTCCATGTGGGCAATGAAGCCAATGGTGGGCAGGGGTTTATCAACATTGGCAGGCAAAGTGGCAAACAGATAACCGTTGTCGTCCAACGAAATTTCCTCCAGGCCCAGGCTTTCGAGTTCATCCTTCAGATAGCGGGCAAAAACCATCTGGCCCGGTGTGCTGGGGGTTACACCTGACTCCTCGCTCGATTGTGTATCGAAACTTACATACTTAAAAAAGCGCTCTACTAAAGTCATATACTTAATATTAGTTTGGTTCTTTGGCCCGTAAAGATAAAAAAAGGGGCGTGAATTGCCAAGCAATCCACGTCCCTTTTTTCGTATACAGTCTAACGAATTGTCAATCAGAAACAGCTGCTTCCGTCAAAACAGTGCGTACAAATCTTGCACTTAGGCAATCCGATGGCCTCGACCAGTGTTTCCAGTGTATTGAAACGCAAAGAAGTAAAACCAAAGCGTTCACGCATGATTTCCACCATACGGTTATATTCGGGCGAACCCGTTGACGCATATTTCTCAAGGTTCTTGTTCTCGTCGCCTTCCAGTTCCTTGATGATGCGACGTGTAACCAGTTCCAGCGGACTCTTGGAAGCGGTGAAGCCGATGAAAGGACAGGAATAGATGAGCGGAGGACAGGCTATCCGGATATGCACCTCCTTGACGCCATACTCGTAAAGCACCTTCACATTATCGCGAAGCTGAGTGCCGCGCACAATGGAGTCGTCGCAAAACAGCAGACGTTTGCCTTCAAGCATCGAACGGTTGGGAATGAGCTTCATTTTGGCAACCAGATTGCGCATCTCCTGCCGGCTGGGGGTAAAACTGCGTGGCCACGTAGGCGTGTATTTGGCAATGGCCCGATGATAAGGCACTCCCTTACCTTCCGCATATCCCAATGCCATTCCCACGCCCGAGTCTGGAATGCCACAAGCGCAATCCACTTCCGACGTATCGGTCTGCGCCATTTTCAGTCCGCTGGTAAAACGGACATCTTCTACATTACGGCCTTCATAACTGGACGTTGGGAATCCATAATACACCCACAAGAAGGAACAGATTTGCATCTTCTCCTCAGGCTTACGAAGTTGCTCCACACTGTCGGCCCTCAGTCGGACAATCTCGCCCGGACCCAGATAGCGGTCTATCTCATAGCCCAAATTCGGGAAACTGCTCGATTCACTGGTGGCAGCATAAGCCCCCTCTTTACGCCCGATGACAATGGGAGTACGTCCCCACTTGTCACGCGCAGCGATGATGCCATCCTCGGTGAGGAGCAACAGCGAGCAAGAACCCTTTACCCGCTTGTAGACATTCTCAATGCCTTCTACAAAAGTCCTACCCTGAATGATAAGTAAGGCAATCAGTTCCGTCTGATTGGTCTGTCCGGAGCTCAATTCAGAAAAGTGCATATTCTGGGCAAGCAAATCGTCTTCCAGTTCCTGAAGATTAGCAATCTTAGCCACCGTCACAATGGCAAAACGCCCCAAATGCGAGTTTAGAATGATGGGTTGCGGATCTGTATCACTAATGATTCCGATGCCCGAATTTCCTTTAAACTTGTCCAACCCATCTTCAAACTTCGTCCGGAAATACGTGCTTTCCAGGTTGTGAATAGAGCGGGCAAACATCTTTTCCTCCTCATTGTACGTGGCCATACCACCTCGCTTGGTACCTAAATGCGAATTATAGTCCGTCCCATAAAACAAGTCGGTCACACAACCCGTTTTTGAGACTGTACCAAAAAATCCTCCCATACGTTTCTCTCTTTTATTTTGTAAATGTAATACGTTATATTATTTAAGTTTCGCAAATTCATTAATCGGGTCTGGTTAAGGAGTTAAGCCAATACCTTTTATGAATGGTAAATGATGAATAAATTTTTCATTTTTCATTCCTCATTCTTCATTATCTTGTCCTAAACCCGCTCTGACGGGCGATAACTCCTTTTAACTCCTGTAAGTTTCGTACTTGCGAAACTTGAGTTATATCAGCGAACTTTGTCAAAAACAATTCCTATCCGATACGGATTGGTACAATATTCAGGTTTCCATAGCTTTCTCTCCAAGCCTTTCCGGCATTCTCTCCGAGCCTCTTTGACATTGCCTCCGAGCCTCTTTGATGTCACCTCCGAGCCTCTTTGACTACAGCATACGATTTGTACCCTACAAGCTGCCCGAAGGCATTGAAGCGAGAGGTAGGAAACGCAGAAATCCAATCAACATATTTTACCTGTCATCATGCCATCGGGATGCACAGGCTTAAATGTCGGTCACTCAGATTTGGCCTTCTTGTAATTGTCCAAACCGACCTGCAAGAAGTTTACATACAGGTCAATGTCCTCATCGTAAGAATAGGATTTGTTGAGCGGAAGCCCCTCATTGTCTATCAAGACATAGAATGGCTGTGCATTGGCTCCGAACTTCACACGCTGCAGGTAACTCCATTTGTCGCCCACGGTACGCAAGGTACGTTCCTTACCATTCTCCATAATCTTCATGGGAGCGGGCAACGGGGTCTTATCATCTACATAGAGCGTGATGAGTACATAATCATTATTGATAAGATCCGATACTTTCTGGTCTGTCCACACAGCCAATTCCATCTTACGGCAGTTGACACAACCATATCCTGTGAAGTCCAGCATGACGGGCTTACCCTGACGACGGGCATACTCCATACCCAAGTCATAGTCAGTAAACTGCGCGTGAACCTCGTTGGTATAGAGGTTGAAATCCTGTGTCTTCATGGGAGGAGCAAAGGCACTGACCGCCTTCAGCGGGGCTCCCCACAGGCCGGGTACCATATAGACGGCAAATGCCAGCGAGGCCAGCGCCAGGAAGAAACGGGGGACGGATACTTTGGTATTGTCATCGTCGTGCGGGAACTTGATTTTGCCCAACAGGTAAAAGCCCAACAGAGCAAAAAGTACAATCCACAAGGCCAGGAAAGTCTCGCGGTCCAAAATGCGCCAGCCGTAAGCCAAGTCGGCCACGGAAAGGAACTTCAACGCAAAAGCCAGTTCAAGGAAACCCAACGTCACCTTAATGACATTCATCCATCCACCCGACTTTGGCATAGACTTCAGCCAGGAAGGGAAGAGGGCAAAAAGCGTGAAGGGCAGGGCCAAAGCAATGGCAAAGCCAAGCATTCCGATGGCAGGAGCAATCATATTGCCCGTTGTTGAAACCTGTACCAACAAGAAACCGATGATAGGTCCTGTGCAAGAGAAAGACACCAGCGACAAAGTGAAAGCCATCAGGAAGATGCTCAGCAAACCGGTAGTAGCCTCAGCCTTACTGTCTACCGCATTGCTCCACTTGGAGGGAAGTGTAATCTCGAACGCACCGAAAAAGGAAGCTGCAAACACCACCAGCATCAGACAGAAGAATATGTTGAAGATGGCATTGGTAGAAAGAGCATTGAGCGCACTTGCACCGAAAATTCCGGTAATGGCCAGACCCAATGTGACATAAATAACAACAATCGAAGCGCCATAAGTCCAGGCGTCGCGGATACCCTTCTTTTTATCCTTGCTACGTTTCAGGAAGAAACTGACGGTCATTGGGATAATAGGCCATACACAAGGAGTGAACAAGGCAACCAATCCGCCGACAAAACCAGTGATGAAAATGTAAATCCACGACAAGTCTTCCTGCGAAGTGGTTTCACCCAAAGCATTCAGTTCGTCAATGACAGGGCTCCACAAATCATTGCCGGAAACGGCAATGGACGTAGGGCCGTCAGCTCCGCCAATGACACTGACAGCCTCTGTAGAGGCCGTATCCGCCGACGCTTCAACCGGCGCTGCAGCAACGGGAGCAGCGGCAGGAGCAGCCCCTTCGGCCTTTCCACTATAATTGAACTCTACCTGTGTGGGAGGAAGGCAGTTCTCATCGTTGCAGGCACCATACTCCAAAAAGCCTTCCACCTGATAAGCGCCACCAGTGAGTTTCAGCTTCTGGATGAACTGAACCGAGTGCTCGAAATAGCGTACATTCATCTCGAACATTGCGTCATAGCCCGAAATTTCCTTGCCTACGGGACGGAGTTTGCCAGCCAGTTCGGCTCCCGAGATTTTATCAATATTAAATGTGGCCGATATGGGACCACCGTCACCCAAGTCTGTAGAATAGACGTGCCACCCCTGGTCGATAGTTGCCGTAAAGACAATCTCGGCTTCGGTAGCCGAAACATTCTTCCACTCGCTCTTGAACTTCACCGGCTCCTGAATCTGAGCCTGTACGGCCATAGCCCCTGCAATGGCTATAAATAATAAGGAGAATAGAATCTTCTTCATCTGCCAAATTCATTATCAATATTCATAATCTACACACGCACGGCTCTCTTTCACCTCAGCCAAAAGTTTGCCGGCAGCCACATGATCGGGATGAACGGCGTAATGCTTCACATCTTCCAAGGTGTCAAATTCGCTGTAAAGTGCAATGTTCCAAGTCTCGGACGGATTGATATTCAGCCCCACCTCAATCTTGCGAATAGTAGGGATTTTGGCGGGAAGCGCCTCAATGGCCTTCTTAAAACTGTTCATCGCAGCCAGCCTTACATCGGCCGGAACTTCCTCTTTCAACTTGAACAAAACAATGTGTTTTACCATAACTTTGTTATTTTAATGATTTATCTTTATATTTGTCAGCAAATGCAGCCGAAAACGACTGCAAAAATACTCGTTTTGTTTTAAAAATACATTTAAACGGATGTTAATAATAGGAATAGCAGGCGGTACCGGTTCAGGAAAGACCACCGTCGTAAAAAAAATTATCGAAAGCCTGCCTGCAGGCGAAGTAGTATTGCTGCCACAGGATTCATATTACAAAGACAGCAGCCATGTGCCCGTGGAAGAAAGGCAAAACATCAACTTCGACCACCCCGATGCCTTTGAATGGAGTCTGTTGTCCAAGCACGTTACCATGTTGCGCGAAGGCAAGAGCATCGAACAGCCTACCTACTCATACCTGACCTGCTCACGTCTGCCTGAAACCATTCACATCGAACCGCGGGAGGTTATCATCATTGAAGGCATTCTGGCCCTGTGCGACAAGAAGCTGCGCAACATGATGGATTTGAAAGTCTTTGTGGATGCCGACCCCGACGAACGCCTCATCCGCGTCATACAACGAGACGTCATAGAACGAGGACGGACAGCCGAAGCCGTCATGGAAAGATATACCCGCGTACTGAAACCCATGCACCAGCAATTCATCGAACCTTGCAAACGCTATGCAGACCTCATCGTGCCCGAAGGAGGAAACAACCGGGTGGCCATAGATATACTGACCATGTACATCAAGAAGCACCTGAAATGAACTGATAAATCATGCACATCCCTATCTCCCTCCACCGCCTGAGAACCGGACGCAAGCTCATTTTTTCGTCCGTCCTTCTCCTGCTCTGCTGCCTGCTGGGCTGTAAAGGTACTCCACAGAACTCCTCTAACCCCAAAAGCACTGACGACCTGCAACAGATTAAAGACAGCGGCGAACTGACCGTATTGACCTTATACAGTTCCACGTCCTACTTTATTTACCGGGGAGAAGACATGGGATTTCAATACGAATTGAGCCAACAATTCGCTAAAAGTTTGGGGGTAAAACTGAAAGTGAAGGTGGCAAAAAACAGCCGCGAACTGATTCAGAAACTGCTGGCCGGCGAGGGAGACCTTATCGCTTACACGTTACCTATCACCAACCGACTGAAAGACAGCCTTGTATACTGTGGGGAAGAGGTCATCACCCACCAGGTCATCATCCAGAGACAAAGCGAAAGAGGCATCAAGCTACTCAAAGACGTAACCGAACTGATTGGCAAGGACGTATATGTTAAACCTGGAAAACATTATGAACGCTTGGTCAATCTGGACAAAGAGCTGGGCGGAGGCATACGCATTCATCGGGTAACCAACGACAGTATCACAGCCGAAGACCTCATTATGCAAGTGTCCCAAGGCATCATTCCCTATACGGTAGCAGACAATGACATAGCCCGACTGAACAAGACCTACTACCCCAACCTGAACACCGAACTGGCCATCAGTTTCGACCAACGGGCATCGTGGGCCGTACGTAAAGATTGTCCGAAACTGGCTGAAGCAGCCAACCTCTGGCATAAAGAAAACATGACTTCGCCGGACTATACGGCCAGTATGAAACGCTACTTTGAAAACAGCAAGAGCATCACCCACAGCCCCATCCTTTCTTTGAAGGAAGGCAAAATATCCCACTACGACGCCTTGTTCAAGAAATATGCCTCCGAAATAGACTGGGACTGGCGCCTGCTGGCCTCACTGGCCTATACCGAGTCCAACTTCGACACCACCGCCGTTTCGTGGGCGGGGGCTAAAGGTCTGATGCAACTCATGCCCTCCACCGCCCGCGCCATGGGAGTGCCACCCGGCAAGGAGCAGAATCCTGAAGAGAGTGTGAAAGCCGCAACGAAATACATTGCCGCCACGGCCAAAAGCTTCGACCACCTGCCTGAGGAGGAACGTATCAACTTCGTACTGGCTTCCTACAATTCGGGTATCGGACACGTGCTGGACGCCATGGCACTGGCCGAGAAATATGGCAAGAATAAAAACGTCTGGCGGGACAATGTGGAGACCTTCATCCTGCTGAAGAGCGAAGAGGAATATTTCACAGACCCTGTCTGCAAGAACGGATATTTCCGAGGGCGTGAAACCTATAACTTTGTCAGGGATATCATCGCCCGCTTCGAACTCTATAAGAAAAAGATAAAAGGTTAACGTCAATCCCCGCTCAATGCGAGCTTATGTCCGGACGGGCATAAACCAACAGGCCGAAACTACCTATAAGAAGTTGCCCCACTACTTAGAGGTAGTTTTATCGTTACTTAGAGGCAGTTTCCCCACTACTTACAAGTATTTTACTTAAGTTTAACTCTAATTCCAAAAATAAAGGAATAGATATTCCAAAGACTATCGAATGAGTATTCCATAGGCAATGAAATAGGTATTCCAAAGACTATCGAATGGATATTCCAAGGACAATGAAATAGGTATTCCAAAGACTATCGAATGGATATTCCAAGGACAATGGAATTCCAAAGGGATTAAAGAAACTATTATTTTTCCTGTTTTTCGGACAAATCCTCAATGGGTTATGCCGGAATAGGTTGAGGCCATAAGGCCTCAGAACAGATTGAGACGATTTTCCCGGGCCTCCTCGATGGAAACGGTCTTGATTTGCCGATTGCCACGAGATGCCAAAGCCTCCTGCTCCTGAGCAAGCTGGCGAACGAAATCTTCCCGCTGGACAGGATTCATCAGGCGGGCAGCTACCGTGGCATTTTGTGAAGCATCTTTCAGATGCACCACCGGCGCATGGTAAACGGGAGCAATTTTCAGGGCCGTATGCAGCTGCGAGGTGGTGGCACCACCTATCAGCAAAGGGACATCCAGACCGGCCTTCTCCAGTTCGGCAGCCACATGCACCATCTCTTCCAGCGAAGGTGTAATCAATCCGCTCAAACCAATCATGTCCACCTTCTCCTCCTGTGCCTTCTGCACAATGGTCTCTGCGGGCACCATCACCCCGAGGTCTATAATCTCATACCCGTTGCAGGCCATCACGACGGAGACGATGTTCTTGCCGATGTCGTGCACATCGCCCTTTACCGTGGCAAGCAGCACCTTGCCGGCAGAAGCCGTACTATCCGTCCGCTCGGCCTCGATGACCGGCTGCAGGATGGCCACCGCCTTCTTCATGGTGCGTGCCGTCTTCACCACCTGGGGCAGAAACATCTTGCCCGCCCCAAAGAGGTCGCCCACGTGGTTCATACCCGCCATCAGAGGGCCTTCGATGATATCCACCGCCCGCGGATATTTCTTCAGGGCCTCGGCCAAGTCTTCCTCCAGATAGTCCCCCACTCCTTTGGTCAGCGCATATTTCAGGCGGTCTTCCACCGAAGTGCCTTCGCGCCAAGCCAGTTGTGCATGAGCAGCCGATGAGCGCGCTTCGGGATTGTTGCCCTTAGCCGCCTCCGCTTCCGCCTTCAACCGCTCGGCAGTCTCTATCAGGCGTTCGGCAGCATCGGGACGACGGTTCAGCACCACGTCCTCAATGCGCTCCAGAATGCCGGAAGGAATATCGGTATAAAGTACCGATGAGGCCGGATTCACGATGCCCATGTCCATGCCTTCGCGAATGGCATGATAAAGGAAAACGGCGTGCATGGCCTCGCGGATATAATTGTTACCTCGGAAAGAAAAAGAAAGATTGCTTACTCCACCGCTCACATGGGCTCCCGGCAGATTCCTAAGAATCCATCCCGCCGCACGGATAAAGTCTACCGCATAGTTATTGTGTTCTTCCATGCCGGTAGCTACGGCCAAGACATTGGGATCGAAAATAATGTCATTCGGATTGAAACCGACTTTGTCTACCAACAGCCGATAGGCACGTTCACAAACCTCTATCTTACGCTCGTAAGTATCGGCCTGGCCTTGTTCGTCGAAGGCCATTACCACCGCTGCCGCTCCATAACGGCGGATGGTGCGTGCATGCTCCAAGAACTTTTCCTCTCCCTCCTTCAACGAAATGGAGTTTACCACCGCCTTGCCTTGCAAACACTTCAATCCTGCCACGATAACTTCCCATTTTGAAGAGTCTATCATCACAGGCACACGGGCTATTTCAGGTTCGGAGGCTATCAGATTCAAAAAGGTGGTCATTTCCCTGGTGGCATCCAAGAGACCGTCATCCATATTGATATCAATCACTTGTGCCCCGTCTTCCACCTGCTTGCGGGCAATACTGAGGGCTTCATCGTAGTTCTTTTCATTAATCAGGCGAAGGAACTTGCGCGATCCCGCCACATTACACCGTTCGCCAATGTTGACGAAGTTATTCTCTGGCTTCACTTCCAGCAATTCAAGCCCCGACAACCAGAGGTATTCAGGACGGGCAGCAGGCACATGCGGAACCGCTCCTTCGGCCATAGAGACAAAACGGGCTATGTAAGCATCGGTCGTTCCGCAACATCCGCCTACGATGTTGACCAACCCCTCATCAATATATTCTTTAACTTCACGCGCCATCTCTTCGGGAGTCTGGTCATATTGCCCCAAGCTATTGGGCAACCCCGCATTGGGATAAGCACTGATATAATAAGGAGCGCGGGAGGCCAATTGTTGAAGAAAAGGCTTCAACTGACGGGCGCCAAACGAGCAGTTCAAACCTACAGAAAAAATATCAGCATGCTGGACGGAAGCGAGAAAAGCCTCCAGTGTCTGACCGGAGAGGGTACGTCCTCCAGTGTCAGATATTGTCACAGATAGCATCAAAGGAACCCGGCGCTTCATGGCCTCCATAGCCAATTCGGCAGCATGAAGCGCAGCTTTAGCATTAAGCGTATCGAAGATTGTCTCTATCAGAAGAGCATCCACTCCACCTTCCAGCAGGGCTTCCATCTGTTCCCGATAAGCATCGGACAGCTCATCATAAGTCAAAGCCCGAAAAGCAGGATTGTTCACATCAGGACTCATGGAACAGGTCTTGTTCGTAGGACCTACGGAACCGGCTACAAAACGAGGTTTCTCCGGACAACGGACAGTGTACTCATCCGCTAATTGCCGGGCCATTTTTGCCGCTATCCGATTAATCTCGCCAACATACTCTTGCACATGGTAGTCGGCCATACTGACACGCGTGGCGTTAAACGTATTGGTTTCTATGATGTCAGCTCCGGCTTCCAAATACTTGCGATGAATATCCTGCACCACATCGGGACGAGTCAGACAAAGCAGGTCGTTGTTTCCTTTCATTTGCCCAGGGAGATGGATAAAGCGTTCTCCTCTGAAATCTTCTTCTGTCAGGCCATATTGCTGTATCATGGTACCCATTGCCCCATCCAGTATCAGAATGCGTTCACGTACCAGTTCTTCCATACTTGCCTTCTTCATCGTTCCGTCCTCCGTCTCGGTTAATATTTAAACATGCGTGCCATGTCACGCTTGTCATCCTTCTCTTTCAAGGCCTCCCGTTTGTCATATTGCTTTTTTCCTTTGGCTAAAGCCACCACAACTTTAGCCAGTCCTTTTTCGTTGATGAACATACGCACTGGAACAATAGTAAATCCTGGATCTTTCGACCCACGAGCCAATTTTTCCAGTTCTTTCTTAGTCAGCAATAATTTTCGCTCCCTGCGTGCCGAGTGATTGTTATACGAACCATAGAAATATTCGGCTATGTGCATGTTCTTCACCCACAATTCACCGTTTGAAAAATAGCAAAATGTATCGACCAGACTCGCCTTTCCCAATCGGATAGACTTTATTTCAGTACCCGTCAGCACGATGCCGGCAGTATAGGTGTCTATCAGTTCATAATCAAACGTAGCACGTTTGTTTTTTATATTGACAGGAGCTTGTTTCATATATCAAAAAGAGTTTATACACTATCAGGAGACATCAGTTCAGCAACAAAATCAGCTTGTTGAATACAAATTGTATCACTACCGGGCAAAGCAATAACAGGGCAGAAGCAAGAATGGTGAAACGCAAACGGTCTTTCTCGGCAATTTGCAACAATCCCTTACTGCCTTCCCACACAATGTAGACAATATAAAACTGAAACAACATGGCGATGATGACAAAATCTGGCAATACGCCAATAATGATTTGAAGAAGGAAAGGTACCACCAGCGCATATCCGGCAAACTGCTGAGTTAAACGCAAATCGTTTTCCTGCATGAACAGGCGCACCCGCAACTCGTTAATCAGATAAGCAGCCAGAAAATAGCCGCCAAACAACGAAACAGCCACAGCACAGCACTGCGTCATGGCATATTGAAAACTTTGCGGGCCATCCCATCCTTTCAGCAGCAAAGCGCCAATGAAAACAGACAACCCGCATAAACCAATCATAGGATAGACAAAATCGGTAAATACCGTTCGTCTATCCTCTACCAAACGAATTTCCTCCCAGGCACGGGCCGGAGAGGAAATCAGTAAAAACGCTCTATGAAATAAATCTTTGTAATTCAAGGATTAATCTTTAATATCACAACTCCATACAGACTCCGTAGCCCCATCCAGAGAATCATTCGACGAGTTGGTCTTGGTTACCACTTTCAATCTTGTAGGCTTAACTCCTGCTTTTCCCTGGAAAGCATAGATAGCATACGACAGGTTATAAGCCTTAAGACCGGCATAATAGGACGATTTACGTTCAACATTCTCCTCACTGCCGTCTGCCACTACGTGATTCAAGGTCAGAACCAATTCCGTATCGCCGTTCTTTACTTCGTCCATATTATAAGTCAGCACAAATGTATGCTTATCCAGTTCAATCTTCTGCTCATCTTCGTCCGAAACGACTTTAATCCAATAAGCCATCGGCAAAAACAACCATTTGTTGTCAAATCCGACAAACGGCTCTATGTTACCGGCACCTCCGTAAATTACTGAAATGTATCCCGAAAGAGCGAACATAGGTGCATTAGCCTGTGAATAACTGGATTCAGAGATAGGGCCTTCCGAACCTTTTGCAGTCAAATCGGAGGCTGTACTACCTGCGTAGAGAGTACCCGTAATGCTCTCAGCTTCGGCAGACTGCTGGGTAGAATCGTATTGGAAATAAAAGAAATACATGTTGCCGGGTGTGAAAGTCTCAGTAGTTCCAGACAACACTACCTGCTGTCCGCTTGCCATGGAGAACGTAGGAGGATAATAATTCACACATTCGCCATAAACAGGTACAGTCACAATGGGATCGCTCTCAGTGTTCAAACATGAAGTTAAAGAAATGCCCAATAATAAGGTAAGGGCCACTGCAAAAAGTTTCACTTGTTTCATTTCTCTTTTTTAATATTTGGGTTTGCAAAATTAGACAAAAGAATCGGCTTACATAGTATCACATCCGTTTTTTCATTGTTTTTAAGAAAATGGAAAGAGATACCGATTACTGCATTAAGCAAGCATATTTAACCTTTATTTACAATCCAGTCCGTCATTATCTTCCTTCACAACATTTGCAAACAACTCCAAATGCTCGTCTACGTAGGTAGCAATACAAGTGGTAAATTCTTCCTCTTTTTCCAGAAACTCGTCTTCCAAATCATCGAAAGCCCCGTATTGCTCATACATGGCCATAAACTCGTCATCTGTCCGTTCGCGTTCCAAATCCTGCCGATGGGCATCATATATCTTCCGTGCCGCATAAACCAATCGTCCCAGGTCGTTCAGCCCCCACAGGCGCATTACTTTGGCAAACGGATTGACAAAGATGTATCCACCATAGCCATTCTGTATCAGCTGGCAAAAGCCTCCCTCCATCACCTCGTCGCGAAAAATCTGATATGCCAGCAACGAATGCTGCTCAGCCGTCAGCAACGGCATGGTTTCGGCAGTAAGAGCACCGCCGATTTTTTGTTTGTAAGCATCGGTAAACACTTGGATAAAAGCGTCCATTCCCTCAGAGGCTGCTTGGCGCAAAGCACTGTCTTTTACTTCAATCATTTGAATTGCTTTTTTGTTATGCAAAACTACAAATAAAAAGGAAAAAGAACGAAAGTTACACATAGAAAAAGAAAATCTCCACCTCAACAAGCCCCCATTTCCTTACTTTTGCGAACAGTTAAACGTCTCAATTCAAAAAATAACGATAACCATGAAAAAATTCATTTGTACAGGATCTTTTCTATTCCTGCTAACAGTGGCTTGTGGCGGGAACCCCACTACGTCAACTGATATTCCGACAAATCCGAATCCTTCTCCTGAAGAAACTCCAGAAGTAACAGTCAACGCACCGGCTTTTCCCGGTGCCGAAGGTTTTGCCCGCAATACCACCACGGGAGGACGTGGCGGCATCATCTATCACGTAACTAATCTGAACGATGACGGCACAGGTTCCTTGCGGGCCGGACTCAAGATGAGCGGACCACGCATCATAGTATTCGATGTATCAGGTATCATCGAACTAAGCAAAACCCTCGAAATAAAAAACGGCGACGTCACCATTGCCGGACAGACAGCCCCTGGTGACGGCATCTGTCTAAAAAACTATTCGTTCGTCATCAAGGCGAACAACGTCATAGTACGTTTCATCCGTAGCCGTATGGGTGACGAACTGAAGACTGAAGACGATGCCATGTGGGGACGCAACCTGCAAAACATCATAATAGACCACTGCAGCATGAGTTGGAGTACAGACGAATGTTCGTCTTTTTATGGCAACAAGAACTTCACCATGCAGTGGTGCATCCTCAGCGAGAGCCTCACCAACTCTGTACACGGTAAAGGCAGCCACGGTTATGGCGGCATCTGGGGAGGAGAAGGAGCCAGCTTCCACCACAACCTGATGGCACACCACAAAAGCCGCACGCCACGCCTCTGCGGCAGTCGTTTCTCTGGTCGTCCGAATGACGAACTGGTAGATTTGCGTAACAATGTGTACTATAATTGGGGACCCACCAACGGAGGCTATGCCGGCGAAGGAGGCAGTTACAACATGGTAAATAACTACTACAAACCCGGTCCTTCCACTGCTACCAAAGAAAGCCTTGTAAATCGGATTTTCCAACCGAATGCTGATGACGGTTCACAAAAGAACCCACAAGGTATCTGGGGCACTTTCTATGTCAACGGCAATTATTTCGACAACAGTTGCCCGCAAATACAAAATCACAAAAAAAAGGAAAAAGTACTGTCCCTGATTGATGCCGTCAACCAAGACAACTGGAAAGGCATTCATGCCAACCTCAACAACGGCAACCTTCCTGACGGTAGTCTAGATGGTATCCGTGCCAACATTCCGTTTGAAGTAGCAGCTGTAGGGACACATAGCGCAACCGATGCTTATCAGAAGGTTTTAAACTACGCCGGAGCCTGTCTAAAACGTGATGCCATAGACCAACGCATTATCGCCGATGTTGAGAACGGACAGTACGAATACGAAGGTAGCAACGGCAGTACCAATGGACTCATCGACTCACAAGCTGACGCAGGCGGATGGCCTGTATACAACAGCATCGAGAAACCACAGGATACAGACAATGACGGCATTCCAGACAACTGGGCTGACATTAATCTTCCTGCCGGCAAGACATATCGCGACATAGACCCAGCTACCGGTTATTGCTATCTGGAACTCTATATCAACAGCCTGGTAAACGATTTGATGAAAGCGGGTATTGAAAGCAGTAAAGAATCGCCTTGTTCTACAGACTTCTAAATCGGCATATTCATACATTCTCAATCTTTTGTTATTCCCTTAACATCAACTACAACAAGAATTAAGTATCACAAGTTCATTAATTGACTGTAGTTAAGGATTTAAATCAATACTTTATGGTGGGAAAACGATCATACACTCAAACTATCCAGCACGAACTCCTAGTTCCCCAGCGGGTTATAAATCCTTCAGCCCTTGCAAGTTTCACACTTGCAGAACTTGAGCCAAGAAGGAAATTCAATATTCAAAATAAACCACAAAGCTAACCGTATCCGAAGTAAGCGATTAGAATTTACCATCAAAGCCAATTTTTCCAATTGGCCTGATGGTAATCATTCTATTTTCCGACACGATAATTTTATCGGCTGTTTTTCAGCCGATAAAATAAAAATGTCCGCAAGAAAATATTTTTGTTTTAACATTTCGG